>JAEWKY010000220.1 GCA_023457615.1 Actinomycetes bacterium
CCCTTCGGGGGCGGGGCGGGCTAGCGCGGCGGGGCGGCGGGCGAGCCGCGCGGCTCGAAGGTCGCGGCGAGCACGATCTCGCTGATCGGGCGCTCGGGCTCGTCGACTCGGTCGAGCAGCGCCTCGATCGCGCGCGCGCCGAGCTGGTAGGTCGGCTGCCGGATCGTCGAGAGGGCCGGCCGGAAGAGCTCGCTGCCGGGGATGTCGTCCACCCCGACGATCGAGAGGTCGTCGGGCACCGAGATCTCGAGCTCGACGACGGCGCGCAGGAGGCCGAGCGTCGCGAGGTTGTTGGCCGAGAAGACCGCGGTGGGCGGCGACGGCAGCGCGAGGAGCTCGCGGCCCGCGCGGTAGCCGCCGGTCGAGCGCAGGTCGCCCGCGATCACGTAGCGGTCCTCGAGCGCGAGGCCGCGCTCCCGCAGCCCCTGCGTGAACCCCGCGAAGCGCTCGCCGAGGGAGCTCACCTCCTCCGGTCCGCGGATGATGGCGATGCGCTCGTGCCCGAGGTCGGCGAGATGCGTGGCCGCTTGATAGCCGACCGCGAAGTTGTCGACGACGACGGTGTCGGTCGTGATGCCGTCGATCCGGCGGTCGAGGGCGACGACGGGGATCCCCAGATGGCGGATGGCGTCGATGCTGTCGCCCGCGCGGTTCGTCGAGGCGAGCAGGACGCCGGCGACGCGCTCCGCGGCCATGACCTCGATGCTCGACGACTCGCGTTCGGGCGATTCGTCGGTGTTGCTGATGATGAGCGAGTAGCCGCGGGCGGCCGCCGCGTCTTCGCAGCTCCGGGCGAGCGCCGTGAAGAACGGGTTCGTGAGGTCGCTCACGACGAGCCCGATGATGCGCGCCTTCCCCGAACGCATGTTCCGAGCGACGTGGTTGACGCGGTAGCCGAGTTCGCGAGCGGCCGACTCGACGCGCTCGCGGGTCGCGGGCGCGACCTTCCCGGGGTTCGCGAGGGTACGGGAGACCGTCGCTTCCGAGACGCCCGCGAGGCGGGCGACATCGGACATGGTCGGCGTGGACATGGAATGGATTACATCGAGTGCGGATCGCCGTGTCAAGTCGACACGACGCGATCTTCCCTATGTTGCTGGGAAGTAACGCCGGTCATCCGCGATGTTGACAGGAGCCGAATGCAATGGATTACACTCGCCGCTGAGCCGAACCCCGGCCACCCGAAGCAGAGAGGTCCAACAATGAGGTTGAAGAATCGACGCGCGACGTACCTCGTCGGCGCGACCGCGGGGATCGCCGCGCTCCTCGCCGGATGCGCGACGACGCCGCAGGATTCCGGCCCGCAGACGATCGTGTTCGCCGGCTACGCGTCCGCGGCCGGCGCGTTCGAGGCGCGGGCCGACGCGTTCCACGAGGCGCACGACGACATCACGGTCGAGGTGCAGGGCATCCCCGCCAACTCGTGGGGCGAGCTGCTGCAGGCGATCTCGGTCAACATCGCCGGCGGCGAGTCGCCCGACGTGGCGGACATCGCGAGCGAGGGCCAGCGGGCGTTCATCGACAGCGGGCTCATCGCCCCGATCGACGACTACCTCGCGCGCGACGCCGACGAGCTCCAGGAGACCCTCGACGACATCGACCCGCGGCTCCTCGAGTCGCTCCAGGTGGACGGCACGACGTACGGCCTGCCCACCGTGTGGAACAGCATGGTCATCTACTACAACAAGAACGTCCTCGAGGCCGCGGGTCTCGAGGCCCCGACCGAGGACTGGACGATCGACGACTTCATCGAGATGAGCCAGCAGGTGGTCGCCTCGAGCGGGGGAGAGTCGTACGGCTACGCCTTCTCGCCGGGGTACTTCACGACCCTGATGCCGTGGATGCTCCAGACGGGCGGCAGCGTGCTCTCCGATGACTGGAGCGAGTCGCGTCTCGCCGAGCCGGAGACGATCGAAGCGGTCCAGCTCCTGCACGACTTCGTGCACGAGTACGGCATCTCGCCGCAGCTGGATGCGGGCGTCACCGACACGGATCTGTTCACCCAGAACAAGCTCGCCTTCATGGGGGCGGGGATGTGGCAGGTCAACGCCCTCCGCAACGCCGGCTTCACCCCCGAGGACTACGACGTCGTCAAGTTCCCGGCGGGGTCGCAGAGCCGCACGCTCATCGGGGTCGGCGCCGCGCCGATCTTCGCGGCAGGAGCCCACCAGGAGGCGGCCTGGGAGTTCGCGAAGTTCCTGTCGAGCAAGGAGTTCCAGGAGACGTTCGTCGTGCAGGACGGCTGGTCCATCCCGGCGACGCGCGGCGCGTTCGAGCTCATGCTCGAGCAGGACTTCTTCCCCGACAACGGAGCGATCTTCTACGACCTCCTGGATGAGGCCGTGCTCGTGCCGGCGCCCGCGCAGTACGGCGACATCGAGTCGGCCCTCGTCCGCGAGTTCACCGCCGCGATGTCGGATGGCAAGACGGTCGAGCAGGCGATGACGGATGCCGATGCGGCCGTGAACGGAGCGCTCGCTCGGTGACACGCACCCTCGGACGGTCCACCGCGCGTCGTCACGACGCGCGGTGGGCCGTGCTCCTCCTGCTCCCCGCCGCGATCTTCTTCGTGGTGTTCTGGTTCGGTCCGGGGATCGCGACCTTCGCGCTCTCGGCGACCGACTGGAATCTGCTCACGCCGCCGCGCTTCGTCGGCCTCGACAACTTCGTCGCGCTCGTCCAGGACACCGCCTTCCTCTCGGCACTGCGCACGACCGCGCTCTTCACCGTGGTCGTGGTCGCGGTCAAGATCGTGCTCGGGTTCGTGCTCGCGTGGTTCCTGTGGACCGCGCGATGGGGACGCATCGGTGCGTTCATCGAGTCCTCGCTGTTCTTCCCGCTCATCCTCCCGATGGCGGTCGTCGCCCTGCTCTGGGGGCTGCTGTTCAACACCGACTTCGGGGTGGTCAACGCGACGCTCGAGTCGCTCGGGCTCCCCGCGATCCCGTGGCTGACGAGCGCGGCGTGGGCGCTGCCCTCGCTCATGCTCCTCGACATCTGGAAGAGCCTCGGATTCTTCGTCGTGGTCTTCGCGGTGGGGCTCCGCGCGATCCCCTCCGACATCCTCGAGGCCGCGCAGCTCGACGGTGCCGGCGCCGTGCGTCGTGCCGTCTCGGTCGTGCTGCCGCTCGTCTCCCCGACCACGGTCTTCCTCGTGGCGATCGGACTCATCGACGGGCTCAAGATGTTCGACCAGGCCTACGTGCTCACGCGCGGCGGGCCGGGTGACGTCACCCGCACGGTCGTGTACTACACGTGGGAGAAGGCGTTCCAGAGCCTCGACGCGGGATACGCCTCGACGCTCTCCGTCGTGCTCTTCGCGATCATGCTCGGACTCACGGTCCTGCAGTTCCGCCTCTCCTCGAAGTGGGTCCACTATGCCTGACCGCTCCTCGACCGGGCGTCGCGGGCTTCGCGG
>JAEWKY010000221.1 GCA_023457615.1 Actinomycetes bacterium
CCGACACGGCGCTCGGCCTGCATCCCGGCATCCCCTGTGCGATCGCCGCCGACGTGGTCGCCGCCCACGGCGCGACGCTCGCGGACTGCGAGGTGGAGGGCGTCGTCGCGACGGTGACGGCGTCGGCGAGCATCGTCGGGGTGAGCGTGACGGTGCGGGCGCGGGCCGGTCCGCCACGCTGAGCGCCGTGGCGGCTGCCAGCCCGGGCCGTCGACGGGTGTGTATGGTGTGCACCGAACTGAAGGAGAGACGTGCCCGAGTCGAAGACCGCCGGCCGCAAGCTGGTCATCGTCGAGTCGCCCGCCAAGGCGAAGACGATCGGCCAGTACCTCGGCGACGACTACGAGGTGCTCGCCTCGGTGGGTCACATCCGGGATCTGATCGAGCCCAAGAACCTGCCGCCCGAGCTCAAGAAGGGCTCGCTCGGCAAGTTCTCGATCGACGTCGAGAACGGGTTCGCTCCCTATTACGTGGTGAGCGAGGAGAAGAAGCGCACCGTCGCCGATCTCAAGAAGGCGCTCAAGCAGGCCGACGAGCTCTACCTCGCGACCGATGAGGACCGCGAGGGCGAGGCCATCGCGTGGCACCTGCTCGAGGAGCTCAAGCCGAAGGTCCCCGTGAAGCGCATGGTGTTCCACGAGATCACCAAGGAGGCGATCCAGCGCGCCCAGGAGAACACGCGCGAGATCGACACCGCGCTCGTCGACGCCCAGGAGACCCGCCGCATCCTCGACCGCCTCTACGGGTTCGAGGTGAGCCCCGTGCTCTGGCGCAAGGTCGGCCCCGGCCTCTCCGCCGGCCGCGTGCAGTCGGCGGCGACGCGACTCGTCGTCGACCGCGAGCGCGAGCGGCTCGCCTTCGTCTCCGCCGTCTACTGGGACCTCGCCGCCGAGCTCGGCGAGAAGACGCAGGTCTTCGACGCGAAGCTCGCCCGCCTCGACGGCAAGCGGGTCGCCTCCGGGCGCGACTTCGACGACCGCGGCCAGCTCACGGGCGAGGCCGTCGCGCTCGACGAGGCCGCCGCCGAGAAGCTCGCCGCCGCGCTCCGGGCCGACACCGCGCGCTTCACGGTCACGAACCTCGAGACGAAGCCCTACACGCGTCGCCCCGCGGCGCCGTTCACGACGAGCACCCTCCAGCAGGAGGCCGCGCGCAAGCTGCGGTTCTCGGCCCGCCAGACCATGTCGGTCGCGCAGGGGCTCTACGAGAACGGCCACATCACCTACATGCGCACCGACTCGCCGAACCTGTCGCAGCAGGCGATCGACGCGGCGCGCAGTCAGGCGGCCGAGCTCTACGGCGCCGAGACGGTTCCGGAGAAGCCCCGCGTCTACACCGGCAAGAGCAAGAACGCGCAGGAGGCCCACGAGGCCATCCGCCCCGCCGGCGACGTCTTCAAGACGCCGTCCGAGCTCAGCACCGTGCTGCGCGGCAACGACTTCAAGCTCTACGACCTCATCTGGAAGCGCACGGTCGCCTCGCAGATGGCGGATGCGCGCGGCTCGACGGCATCGGTCACGATCGCCGGGGTGACGGCGGATGCCGGCACGGCCGAGTTCACGGCATCCGGCACCGTCATCACGTTCCGCGGCTTCCTCGCGGCGTACGAGGAGTCGACGGATGCCTCCCGCGACGCCGATGCGAAGGACGTCGAGGAGGAGAAGCGCCTGCCGAACCTCACCGTCGGCCAGGAGCTGCCGCTGCAGAGCCTCGAGGCGAAGGGCCACGAGACGAGCCCGCCCCCGCGGTACACCGAGGCGAGCCTCGTGAAGACGCTCGAGGAGCTCGGGATCGGCCGGCCGTCGACCTTCGCGTCGATCATCTCGACGATCATCGACCGCGGCTACGTCACCCCGCGCGGCACGGCGCTCGTGCCGAACTGGATCGCGTTCAGCGTCATCCGCCTGCTCGAGGATCATTTCGCCGACCTCGTCGAGTACGACTTCACGGCCGAGATGGAGGAGGACCTCGACCGCATCGCCGACGGCGAGCAGGATCGCAACGACTGGCTCACCGGGTTCTACTTCGGCAACGACAGCCACCGCGGCCTGCGCACGGTCGTCGACAACCTCGGCGAGATCGACGCGCGCGACATCAACTCGGTGCAGCTCGCCGACGGCATCACGCTGCGCATCGGCAAGTACGGCCCCTATCTCGAGACGCCCGATCCCGACTCGGCCGACGGCACCCCGCGTCGCGTCAACGTGCCGCAGGACCTCGCCCCCGACGAGCTCACCGCCGCGAAGGCGAAGGAGCTCATCGAGGCCCCGGTGGTCGGTGACCGCATCCTCGGGGTCGACCCGCAGACCGGCCACCAGATCGCCGCGAAGGACGGGCGGTACGGCCCGTACGTCACCGAGGTGCTCCCCGAGCCGGAGCCCGCGCCCGAGCCGGAGGCCGTCGTCGACCCGAAGACCGGCGAGGTGACGACGCCGAAGAAGAAGGCCGCGAAGAAGACCCCCGCGGTGAAGCCGCGCACGGCCTCCCTCTTCAAGTCGATGGACCCGCAGACCGTCGACCTCGAGACGGCGCTCAAGCTGCTGAGCCTGCCGCGCGTCGTCGGGCAGGACCCGGAGACCGGCGTCGACATCACGACGCAGAACGGGCGTTACGGTCCGTACCTGAAGAAGGGCACCGACTCGCGCTCGCTCGAGTCGGAGGACCTCATCTTCGACCTCACGCTCGAGAAGGCGCTCGAGATCCTCGCGCAGCCGAAGTACGGCGCCGCCCGCACGTCGAGCGCGCTCAAGGAGCTCGACGCCGACCCCGAGTCGGGCAAGCCGATCCGCATCCGCGACGGGCGGTTCGGCGCCTACGTCACCGACGGGGTCACGAACGTGACGATCCCGCGCGGCGAGGACATCGAGTCGATCGACTTCGAGCGAGCGGTGCAGATGCTCGCCGACAAGCGCGCGAAGGGCCCGGCTCCCAAGAGGAAGACCACGACCAAGCGGAAGTGACGCCCGCCCGCTGTACGGTGGGCGAGTGAGCTGGGACGACCTGACAGGGCAGGCCGAGGCGGTGGCGACGCTGCGCGCGGCCGCCGCCGGCGAGGGCCTCACCCACTCGTGGCTCATCACCGGTCCGCCCGGCTCGGGCCGCTCCGTGCTCGCCTACGCCTTCGCCGCGGCGCTCATCGCGCGCCCGGGCGACGAGGCCGACACCGAGGCGCAGGTCGCGGCCCGCACGCATCCCGACCTCGGCGTGCTCACGACCGAGGGCGTCACCATCCTGCGCAAGGCCGTGAAGGACATCGTCGCGGCGAGCCAGTTCTCGCCGTCGGTCGGCCGCTACCGCGTCATGGTCATCGAAGACGCCGACCGCATGGCCGAGCTGTCGAGCAACGTGCTGCTGAAGGCGCTCGAGGAGCCGCCCCCGCGCACCATCTGGATCCTCTGCGCGCCGAGCGACGCCGACCTGCTGCCGACGATCCGCAGTCGCGTGCGCACCGTGCGGCTGCGCGTGCCGGGCGTCGACGAGGTCGCCGAGCTCATCTCGCGCCGCGACGGCGTGAGCCTGCCCGAGGC
>JAEWKY010000222.1 GCA_023457615.1 Actinomycetes bacterium
GCAGCACGGTGACGGCGCCGAGCGAGGCGCCCGACGAGATGCCCAGCAGGTAGGGGTCGGCGAGCTGGTTGCGGGTGAGCGCCTGCATGAGGCCGCCGACGAGCGCGAGCCCCGCGCCGACGGCGGCCGCCGTGAGGGTGCGCGGCACGCGCAGCTCCCACACGATCCCGTCGCGCAACGGGGTGAGCGGGCTCGGCCGGCCGGTGAGGTGCGCCGAGATCGACCCCCACACCTCGTCGAGCCGCAGATCGGCGGGTCCGATCGTCACGGTGACGACGAGGGATGCCGCGAGCGCCGCGGCGAGGACGATCCCCGCCGCGAGCGCCCCGGCCCGCGATCTCACGGGAGGTCGAGCTCCTCGAGCTGCTCGACGACCGAGGCCGCCGCGGAGACGCTGCGCACCCCCGCCTCCGACGACGCGAACGGGAGGATCACGAACCGCTCGTTCACGACCGCCGACAGGTGGGCGGTCGCGGGGTTGGTCGTCAGGTAGTCGATCTTCTTCTGCGCCGAGTTCCACGTCGCGTCGACCAGCACGAGCACGTCGGGGTCGGCGTCGAGCACCGACTCCCAGTTGAACGGGCTCCAGGTCGCGTCGAGGTCGCTCGCGATGTTGGCGAGCCCCGCGGTCTCGAGCACGAGCTGGGGCGCCCCGATGCCGGCGCCGACGTACGGGGTGTCGGTGCCCGACGACCACCAGAGCGCCGTGAGGTCGCCGTCGGCGGGCTCGATCGCCGCGAGCTCGGCGCGCTGCGCGTCGAGGAGCGCGGTCGCGTCGACGTCGAAGATGTCGGCGACCTCCGCGATCTCGCGGAAGATCTCGTCGAAGTCGAGCTTCGCGGGCTGCTCGGCGCTCTGGCACGCGGCGGGCTGCACGTAGCTGGCGACGCCGAGGGCGGCGAGGTCGGCACGGTCGCCCGCCGCCTCCGCGGAGAAGGCCGACTCCCAGCCCGCGTAGACGAGGTCGGGCTCGGCGGCGTAGACGACCTCCTGCGACGGCATCCGCTCGGCGAGCACGGGCAGGTCGGCGGCGGCGTCGGCCCACTCGTCGGGCACGGGACCGTCCTGGAAGGCGGTGCCGATGATGCGGTCGCCGAGTCCGAGCGCGAGCAGCATCTCCGTGCTCGTCGACTTGATGGTCACGACGCGCTCGGGCGGCGCGTCGAAGGTCACCTCGACGCCGCAGTTGCGGAGGGTGAGCGGACCCTCGGGTGTCGGCGTCGGCGCGGGTGCGGGGGCGGCGCAGCCGGCGAGCAGCACGGCGACGGCGGGGAGGACGAGAAGGCGCTTCATGGGATCTCCGGAGGGCAGGGGGAACAGGATGCGGCGCGCGGCGCCGGGGCCTGCCGCCCAGTCGGAGGACGGTACGTGACCGGGCCAAATCCAGCCCGGGGGTCCGGGAGCAAGCCTAGGACGCTGCGCGGCACTCGACCCGCGCGCGGTGCGCGGCACTCAACCCGCGAGGGACGCCGCCGTCAGCGCCGCGGCCACGGCAGCCGCGCTCTCCACCGGCACGACGCCGACGGTGACGCGCACGTGCGGCGGGGTGTCGCCGAGCTGGAAGGGACCGCCGGGGGCGACGCGGATGCCCGCCGCCGCGAGATGCACGAGTGCGGCGCGCTCGTCGGCGACCGGCAGCCACGCGTTGATGCCGTCGCCGTGCGGCAGGTCGAGTCCCGCGCGCAGGGCGAGACGACGCTCGACGTAGGCATCCCGTGCCGCGTCGACCTCGGCGCGGGACGACGGCGAGGTGAGCAGCGCGTGGAGGATCGACTGGATCGTGCGCGAGGTCCACCCCGGTCCGAGCAGGCGGCGCGCGACGACGCGGTCGACGAGCTCGCGGGGGCCGCCCAGCGCGCCGATGCGCAGGTCGGGCCCGTGCGACTTCGAGAACGACTTCACGTGCAGCACGCGCTCCGGCAGGTGCGATGCGAGGGTCACGTCGGGAGCGGAGCTGATCGCCCCCGAGTGGTCGTCCTCGACGACGATCGTGTGCGCGGCGGTGCGGCTGCGGCGCAGCAACCCGGCGAGCTCCGTGGCCCGCGCCGCCGACATCGACACGCCGGTCGGATTGTGCGCCCGCGTCTGCAGCAGCACGACCGCCGGACCCGCGGCGAGCGCGGCCGCGAAGGGCTCCGGCAGCATGCCCTCGGCATCCATCCCGACCCCCACCGGTTCGAGCCCGTACGACTCGAGGAGGTCGAGGAACGGCGGGAAGGTCGGATTCTCGACGAGCACCCGGTCGCCGTAGCGCACGAGCGTCGCGAGCACGCGGTCGATCGCGTCGAGCGCGCCGTTGGTGACGGTGAGCGACTCGGGCGGCGCCGGCCACGACTCCCGCAGCAGGTCGTGCAGCTCCGGGATGTCCGGCTTCTGCCGGTAGGACGCGGTGTCGGCGTGCGGTTCCAGAGTCGCGAGCACGGGGGCGAGCCGGGGGAGGAGCGCGGGGTCGGGCGTGCCGCGCGAGAGGTCGAGCGCCGCCTCGAGCGAGACGTCGAGCCCCTGGTAGCGGCGGGGCATCCACTCCCGGGGCGCGGTGCGCACGAAGCTGCCGGAGCGGCCGCGCGAGGTGATGAGGCCGGCGCCCGCGAGGGTCTGCCAGGCGTGGCTCACGGTCGCGGGCGAGACGCCGAGCTCCTTCGCGAGATCGCGCACCGTCGGCAGCCGGTCGCCCGCGGCGAGGTCGCCCGTCGTGATGAGGCGCGAGATGCCCGCGGCGATGCCGTGCGGGGTACGCGCCTCGATCGCGAGGGCTACCGACTTCACGCCGTGCCCCGCAGACTTCTCTGGAGGGTCACCGGTTTAACCGCGCCGTCACGAAAAGAAACATCAGAGAAATGTTTACGGCTAAGAATAACAAAACACAACCCCTCGGGAGGCCCAGCATGACCAACGTTGTTCGCGCAGCCATCACGCAGACGACGTGGACCGGCGACAAGGAGTCGATGCTCGACAAGCACGAGCAGTTCGCCCGCGACGCGAAGGCCCAGGGCGCCCAGATCCTCTGCTTCCAGGAGCTCTTCTACGGCCCCTACTTCGGCATCACCGAGGACAAGAAGTACTACCGGTACGCCGAGCCCTCGAACGGTCCGATCGTGCAGCGCTTCGCCGCGCTCGCGAAGGAGCTCGGGATGGTGATGATCCTCCCGATCTACGAGGAGGAGATGACCGGCGTGTACTACAACACCGCGGTCGTCGTCGACAGCGACGGCACGATCCTCGGCCAGTACCGCAAGCACCACATCCCGCACCTCGACCGCTTCTGGGAGAAGTTCTACTTCCGCCCGGGCAACGGCGGGTACCCCGTCTTCGACACCGCCGTCGGCAAGGTGGGCGTGTACATCTGCTACGACCGGCACTTCCCCGAGGGATGGCGCGAGCTCGCGCTGAACGGCGCGCACATGGTCTTCAACCCCAACGCGACGAAGCCCGGGCTCTCCAACCGCCTGTGGGAGGTCGAGGGGCCGTGCGCGGCCGTCGCCAACGGCATGTTCGTGCTGCAGCCCAACCGGGTCGGCCGCGAGGACAACGAGTACGGCGAGCTCGCCGTCGACTTCTACGGCACGAGCCAGGTCATCGACCCGCGCGGCAACTTCGTCGGCGAGCGCGGCTCGGGCGAGCACGAGGAGCTGCTCGTGCGCGACCTCGACCTCGACATGGTGCAGCAGATGCGCGACGACTGGCAGTTCTTCCGCGACCGCCGTCCGGAGTCGTACACGGCGACGGCGCGGGCCTGAGCCATGGCCACGACCCTCATCACGGGCGGCACCGTCGTCTCGTCCACCGGCCGCACGGAGGCCGACGTGCTCATCGACGGCGAGAAGATCGTCGGTCTCGTCGCCCCGGGCTCGACGGTCTTCGGATCCGATCTCCGGGCCTCCGCCGACACCGTCATCGACGCGACGGGCAAGTACGTGATCCCCGGCGGGATCGACGCGCACACCCACTTCGAGCTGCCGTTCGGCGGCACCGAGGCGTCGGACTCCTTCGAGTCGGGCACCCGCGCCGCGGCGTGGGGCGGCACGACGACGGTCATCGACTTCGCCGTGCAGACCACGGGCACCGCGGTGCCCGCCGGCCTCCAGCCGTGGCCCGACAAGGCGTCCGGCCACTGCGCGATCGACTACGGCTTCCACCAGATCCTCGGGGGCGTCGACGAGGCGTCGCTCGCCTACCTGCCGACGCTCCTCGACGAGGGCATCTCGAGCTACAAGATGTTCATGGCCTACCCCGGGGTGTTCTACTCCGACGACGGCCAGATCCTGCGGGCGATGCAGAAGGCCGCGGAGCTCGGGATGCTCACGATGATGCACGCCGAGAACGGTCCGGCCATCGACGTGCTCGCCGCCCAGCTCGCCGAGTCGGGCAAGACGACGCCGTACTTCCACGGCGTCGCGCGCGCCTGGCAGATGGAGGAGGAGGCGACGCACCGCGCGATCATGCTCTCGCACCTCACGGGCGCTCCGCTCTACGTCGTGCACGTGAGCGCGAAGCAGGCGGTCGAGCAGCTCGCCATGGCGCGCGACCGCGGCCAGAACGTGTTCGGCGAGACCTGTCCGCAGTACCTCTACCTCTCGCTCGAGGAGCAGCTCGGCGCGGTGAGCGAGGAGTGGGGCGACTTCGAGGGCGCCAAATGGGTGTGCTCGACACCTCTCCGGTCGCGCGCGGAGGGTCACCAGGACCACATGTGGCAGGCGCTGCGCACCAACGACCTGCAGATGGTCTCGACCGACCACTGCCCGTTCTGCATGAAGGGCCAGAAGGAGCTCGGGAAGGGCGACTTCCGCAAGATCCCGAACGGCATCGGCAGCGTCGAGCACCGGATGGACCTGCTCTACCAGGGCGTCGTCACCGGTCAGCTCACGCTCGAGCGCTGGGTCGAGGTCACGAGCACGACGCCCGCGCGCATGTTCGGCATGTACGGCAGGAAGGGCGTGATCGCCCCCGGCGCCGACGGCGACGTCGTCGTCTACGACCCGAAGGGCAGGACGACGATCTCCGCCGCGACCCATCACATGAACATGGACCACTCGGCGTGGGAGGGGTTCCAGGTCGACGGGCACGTCGACACGGTGCTCAGCCGCGGCAAGGTCATCGTCGACGGGGGCCAGTACCTCGGCAGCAAGGGCGACGGGCGCTTCGTCAAGCGCGGCCTCACCCAGTACCTGGTGTGACCGGCATGGAGTTCGGAGCCGTACTTCAGACCAATCCGCCGGCCTCGCGCACGATCGCCCTGGCGAAGCTCGCCGAGCAGCACGGGTTCAGCCACGTGTGGACGTTCGACTCGCACCTGCTCTGGCAGGAGCCCTACGTCATCTACAGCGCGATCCTCGCCGAGACCCGGCGCGTGAAGGTCGGGCCGTTCGTCACCAACCCGGCGACGCGCGACTGGACCGTCACGGCATCCGTCTTCGCGACGCTCAACGAGATGTACGGCAACCGCACGGTCGTCGGCATCGGCCGCGGCGACTCGGCGGTGCGGGTCACGAACGGCAAGCCGACGACGCTCACGGAGCTGCGGGAGTCGATCCACGTCATCCGCGAGCTCGGCAACTCGCGCGCCGTCGAGTACCACGGCGCGCAGCTGCAGTTCCCGTGGTCGCGGGGCTCGGAGCTCGAGGTGTGGGTCGCCGCGTACGGCCCGCTCGCGCTCAAGCTCACGGGCGAGGTGGGGGATGGCTTCATCCTGCAGCTCGCCGACGTCGACATCGCGACCTGGATGATCAAGACGGTCCGCGATGCCGCGGAGGCCGCCGGGCGCGACCCGATGTCGATCACGTTCTGCGTCGCCGCGCCGTTCTACGTCACCGACGGCACCGCGGAGGGGCTGCAGCACGCGCGCGAGCAGAGCCGCTGGTTCGGCGGGATGGTGGGCAACCACATCGCCGACATCGTCGCGAAGTACGGCGACAGCGGTGCCGTGCCGCAGGCCCTGACCGACTACATCAAGGGCCGCGAGGGCTACGACTACAACTCGCACGGCAAGGCCGGCAACGACCACGTCGACTTCGTGCCCGACGAGATCGTCGACAGGTTCTGCGTGCTGGGCACCGCCGAGGAGCACATCGCGAAGCTCGAGCAGCTCAAGGCGATCGGCGTCGACCAGTTCGCGGGCTACCTGCAGCACGACAACAAGGAGGAGACCCTCCGCGTCTACGGCGAGACCGTCATCCCCGCGATGACCGACCCGATCACGGCGAAGGCCTGACGGCGTTGAGGCACGCCCGCGCGATCCTCCTCGGCCTCGCCGGCGTCGTCGTCGCGGTCGCGCTCTGGGAGCTGTACAAGAACGTCGGACCGGCCGACGGCGTCGTGCTGTTCGCGACGGAGCAGCGCGGATCGGGCCTGCGCATCCTGCCCCGCACCCACGACCGGGCCATGCCGCACGTGCTCGACATGGTGCTGCGGCTGTTCGAGCCCGCGAGCGGCGGCTCGACGTCGCCGATGTGGCAGGTCGTGCTCGGCGCCGCGGCGACGACGCTCGGCATCGCCGCGGTCGGCTGGGTGCTCGGCCTCGTCGTCGGCGCGCTGCTCGCGCTCGTGATGCAGCGCTTCCCGCTCGTCGAGCGCGGCGTGCTGCCGTGGGTCGTCGTCAGCCAGACGGTGCCGCTCATCGCGTTCGCCCCCGTCATCGCGAGCCTCGGCGCGCAGGCGACGCAGCAGGGCGCGTGGTGGCCGCAGTGGATGTCGGCCGCCGTCGTCGCATCGTACCTCGCCTTCTTCCCCGTCGCGATCGGCGCCCTCCGGGGGCTGCAGTCGCCCGAGGTCGCGCACGTCGAGCTCATGCACACCTACGCCGCGGGCTACGGGGCGACGCTCGTCAAGCTGCGCCTGCCCGCCGCCGTGCCCTACCTCCTGCCCGCGCTGCGCCTCGCGGCGGCGAACGCCGTCATCGGCGCGATCGTCGCCGAGGTGTCGATCGGCATGCAGGGCGGCATCGGCCGCATGATCATCGCGCTCGGCAGCCAGGGCTCCTCCGACCCGGCCACCCCGTGGTCGCCCATCTTCGGCGCCGTCGTGCTCGGGCTCGTCGCCGCCGGCTCGGTCGGGCTGCTCGGCCTCATCCTGTCCCGCTACCGCCGTGGAGAAGTCGTCGCATGAGCACCCCCGATCCCGTCGTCCCCGCCGTCCGCGCCGCGGGGGTCTCGAAGATGTTCTCGAAGCGCGAGGGCGGCGTGCACGCGCTCGACGCCGTCGACCTCGAGATCGCGCCGGGCGAGTTCGTCGCCCTCATCGGCCCCTCCGGCTGCGGCAAGTCGACGCTCCTGCGTCTCATCGCCGACCTCGACGCCGCGACGGGCGGCGAGCTCGAGGTCTTCGGCAAGCCGCCGCGGCAGGCCCGGCTCGATCAGGACTACGGCATCGCGTTCCAGCAGGCCGGGCTGCTGCCCTGGCGCACCGTCGCGGGCAACATCGCGCTGCCGCTCGAGCTGCACGGCGTCTCGGCCGCGCAGCGGAAGGCGCGCGTCGCCGAGCTCGTCGCACTCGTGGGTCTCGCGGAGTTCACCGACGCCCATCCCGACCAGCTCTCCGGGGGCATGCAGCAGCGCGTCGCGATCGCCCGCGCGCTCGCCGAGGGACCGAGACTCCTGCTCATGGACGAGCCGTTCGGGGCGCTCGACGAGATGACGCGCGAGAGGATGCAGACCGAGCTGTCGCGGATCTCGGGCGAGACCGGCGCGGCCGTCGTCTTCGTGACGCACTCGATCCCCGAGGCCGTCTACCTCTCCGACCGCGTCGTCGTCATGTCGCCGCGGCCGGGTCGCATCACGTCGATCGTCGAGGTGCCGTTCGGGGCGGATCGCGCCGAGGGGCTGCGCGAGACGCCCGAGTTCTTCGAGCGCGTGACGGCGGTGCGCGAGGCGCTGCACGGCGTGCCCGTCACGAGGGCCGACGAGCGATGACCGCGACCCTCGGGCGCGTCTTGCCGCCGGTCGTCGTGGGACTGCTGCTGCTCGGGGTCTGGCAGCTCGTCATCGGCGTGCTCGGACTCGGGCCCGCGACCATCCCGACCCCCGCCGCGGTCGCCGCGCAGTACGGCGTCTACACCGACATCATCGTCGAGGACGCGCTCATCACCGGCGCGAACGCCCTCGCCGGGCTGCTCATCGGCGGTGCGATCGCGATCGCCCTCGCCGCCCTGGCCGCGAGCACCCGTGTCGTCGACGGGATGCTCGTGCCCGTCGTCGCGGCCCTCGCGGTCGTGCCGATCGTCGCGCTCACCCCCCTCTTCAACACGATGTTCGGCGCCTCGACCCAGTTCGGCCGCGTCGCCATCGCCGCGATCGCCGCCTTCGTGCCGGTCTTCGTCAACGTGCTCCGCGGCCTGCGGCAGACGCGCCCCGTGCACCGCGACCTGCTGCGCGCGACCGCGGCGTCGCGCGGGCAGACGTTCCGCAAGCTCACGCTGCCGACCGCCCTGCCCTATCTCGCGACGGGCCTGCGCATCGCGTCGTCGCTCGCCGTGATCTCGGCGCTCGTCGCCGAGTACTTCGGCGGCCCGGCCGACGGCATCGGCACCGCGATCGCCTCCTACGCGAAGTCGGGCAACAGCCCGCTCGCCTGGGCCTACGTCGGGGCGGGGATCGTCATCGGCCTCGCCTTCTTCCTCGTGACGCTGCTGCTCGAGCGGCTCGGAACCCGGCATCGCGGCCGGGCGCTGTGACAGTTCCATCCCTGCACCATCGATAGAGAGGATCCACCCATGCACCAGCGCATCCGCTCGCGACTCGGCCTCGTGGCCGGCGTCGCACTCGCCGCGACAGTCCTGGCCGGCTGTTCCGCGCCGACCGACGACGGCGGCGACCAGCCGACCCTCGACGACACGCCCACCGCCCTGCCCGACGTCGAGTGCGTCGAGCCCGATCCGGCCGCCACGCTCCAGTCGGTCGACCTCATGCTGCAGTGGCTGCCGCAGGCGCAGTTCGCGGGCTACTACGCGGCCGACTGCCTCGGCTACTTCGCCGAGGCCGGTCTCGACGTGAACATCATCCCGACCGGCGGCGACATCGTGCCGCAGGAGGCCCTGTTCGCGGGCGAGGCCGACTACGCGATCGCCTGGGTGCCGAAGGTGCTCGGGTCGATCGAGGCCAGCGGCATCGAGGTCACCGACATCGCGCAGATCTTCCAGACGTCGGGCACCCTCCAGGTCTCGTTCGCCGGCAGCGGCATCGAGTCGGTCGCCGACTACGAGGGCAAGCGCATCGGCTCGTGGGGCTTCGGCAACGAGTGGGAGATCTTCGCCGCGATGGCGGCCGAGGGTCTCGACTCGTCGAGCGTCTCGATCACGACGCAGGACTTCTCCATGAACGCCCTCCTCGACGGCGACGTCGACGCCGCGCAGGCGATGACGTACAACGAGTGGGCGCAGGTGCTCGAGACGGTGAACCCCGAGACGGGCGAGCTGTACACCGAGGACGATTTCGACGTCGTCAGCTACGCCGACACCGTCGGCGCGATGCTGCAGGACGCGATCTGGGCCCGCACCGCCGACCTCGGCGACGAGGCGTTCGCGGCGCAGACCGTCGAGTTCCTCAAGGCCGTCGTCAAGGGCTGGGTCTACACCCGCGACAACCCCGAGGAGGGCGCGTCGATCGCCTACGCGGCGGCGACGGATGCCGAGGCGGCCTTCCCGGTCGGCCCCGGTCACCAGCTCTGGCAGATGAACGAGGTCAACAGGCTGATCTGGCCCGCCCCGAACGGCATCGGCGTCGTCGACGCCAACGCCTGGGCGCAGACCGTCGACGGCTCGCTCGCCTCGGTCAACCAGGACGGCGTGAGCCTCATCACCGAGGAGCCGCCGGCGTCGGCGTACTCGAACGACTACATCCTCGAGGCGATCGCCGCGCTGGAGGCCGAGGGCGTCGACGTGAACGGCGACGGCTTCACGCCGATCACCGTCACGCTCAAGGCCGGCGGCATCTAGGCACCGAGCACCGGATGCGGGGACGGCGCGAGTCGTCCCCGCATCACCCTCGCAGCACCGCACCACCTCGCACACCGCACCACCTCGAAAGGCTCAACGACGATGACCGACCTCGACCCCGCCCTCGGGCAGCGCACGTACGACCTCGATCGCGCGCACGTCTTCCACTCGTGGTCGGCGCAGGGAGCGCTCGCGCCGTTCGTCGTCGCCGGCGCCTCCGGCAGCGAGGTGTGGGACTACGACGGCACGCGCTACCTCGACTTCTCGAGCCAGCTCGTGAACATGAACATCGGCCACACGCATCCCAAGGTCGTCGCCGCGATCCAGAGGCAGGCCGCCGAGCTGCCCATGGTCGCCCCCGCGCACGCGAACCTCGCGCGCGGTGAGGCGGCGGCGCGCATCCTCGCGAAGGCCGGGCCGGAGTTCGGCAAGGTGTTCTTCACGAACGGCGGCGCCGACGCGAACGAGAACGCGATCCGCATGGCCCGTCTCACGACGGGCCGCGACAAGGTGCTGTCGACCTACCGGTCGTACCACGGCAACACCGGCGCCGCCGTCGTCGCGACGGGCGACTGGCGGCGGGTGCCCAACGAGTACGCGCGCGGGCACGTGCACTTCTTCGGCCCGTTCCTCTACCGCTCCGAGTTCTGGGCGAGCTCGATCGAGGAGGAGAGCGCCCGTGCGCTGCACCACCTCGAGCGCGTGATCCAGGCCGAGGGCGCCGCGTCGATCGCCGCGATCCTGCTCGAGGGCGTGCCCGGCACGGCGGGGGTGATGCTGCCGCCCCCCGGCTACCTCACGGGGGTGCGGGCCCTCGCCGACAGGCACGGGATCGTGCTCATCCTCGACGAGGTCATGTCGGGCTTCGGTCGCACGGGTTCGTGGTTCTCGTGGCAGCATCCCGAGATCAACCCCGACGGCATCGTGCCGGACCTCGTGACCTTCGCGAAGGGGGTCAACTCGGGCTACGTGCCGGTCGGCGGCGTCATCATCTCCGAGTCGATCTCGTCGGCGTTCGACGACCAGGTGTTCCCGGGAGGGCTCACCTACTCGGGCCACCCGCTCGCCGCCGCGTCGATCGTCGCCTCGATCGACGCGATGGAGGAGGAGGGGATCGTCGAGAACGCCCGAGAGATCGGCGAGGACGTGCTCGGCCCCGGGCTGCGGGAGCTCGCGGAGCGGCATCCGCTCATCGGCGAGGTGCGCGGGATCGGCGTCTTCTGGGCGCTCGACCTCGTGTCGGACCGGGAGACGCGGGAGCCCGTGTCGCCCTCGGTGATCGGCGCGCTCAAGAAGGAGCTGCTCGACCGGCGCTACCTGCCATTCGTGTCCGACAACCGGCTGCACGTCGTGCCGCCGTGCGTCGTGACGCCCGAGGAGGCCCGGCGCGGCCTCGCGATCCTCGACGAGGCGCTCGCCGCCGTCGCGGGGTGAGCGGTCAGACGCGCACGCCGCCGAGCTCCGCGGCGAGCCGTCCCGCGGTCATGAGCCAGCCGTCGCGCATCGCGGGATGCGGCACGTAGCCCTCGGGGAACGTCATCTCGAGGGTCATGCGCGTGCCGTCGCCGTCGGGCTCGAGGTCGATCGCGACCTGCGGACCGGCGTCGAGGTCGGCCGGGTCGATCTCCGGCCAGCCGCCGACCGCCCCGAACGCGAACACCAGGCGCCGGCCGGGCTCGAGCTCGCGGTAGACGCCGCCGGTCACGTACGCGGTGTGGTCGTCGACGATCATGCGCTGGCGCCAGTGACCGCCGACCCGCAGGTCGAGCTCGACGGGCTCGCCGGGTGCGGGCTGCTCGGGATTGAAGAACCAGCCCAGCAGCTCGGGCTCCGTCCAGGCGCGGTAGACGCGCAGCGGGGGAGCGTCGAGGCGCCAGGTCAGGGTGTAGCCGGTCATGCGGGGTTCCTCTCGTCGGCGGTGGCGGGATGCGCGCGCAGGGCTTCCGCGAGGCGCGGGAGCCGCTGCGCGAAGAAGTCGCGGTAGGGCGCCATCCACGCGTCGGCCTCGGCGAGCGGCGCGGGATCGAGCGTGCACGGGCGCCACTGCGCCGACCTGCCCTTGACGACGAGCCCCGCCGCCTCGAGCACGGCGAGGTGCCGCGAGACGGTGGGCAGCGAGAGCGCGTGCGGGGCGGCGAGCTCGCTCACGGTCGCGGCCCCCTCCGCGAGGCGGCCGAGGATCGCGCGTCGCGTGGGGTCGGCGAGGGCCGCGAACGTGCGGCTCAGGGTGTCGGTCACGGCATCCTCTCTGTTGCGTAATTGGCAAACTATGCAAATAGGAGCTCGCTGTCAACCCGCGGGATCGTCGCGGGCGGCGTAAGCTGGTGGATCGTGTCCGCTCAGTCCCCCTACGTCGTGAACGTCCGCGACCTCGTGCACCGGCCCGGTGAGATGCGCGAGCGCGAGATCGACCTCGAGGTGCCCGAGAGGCTCGGCGAGGGCGCGGCCTTCGTCGCGGCGGGCGAGAGCCTGCACCTCGACCTGCGTCTCGAGGGGCTGCACGACGGCATCCTCGTCACGGCCGAGGTCGACACCGTCGCGCGCGGCGAGTGCGGACGGTGCCTCGATCCAGTCGAGATCGACGTCGAAGTCGAGATCCAGGAGCTTTTCGCGTATTCTCCCGATGAAGCTTTCGACTTCGTGGTTCGAGACGACCAGCTGGATCTCGAACCCGTCGTGAGGGATGCGGTGGTGCTGTCGCTGCCGTTCCAGCCGGTGTGTCGCCCCGACTGTCCTGGCCTCGACCCCGTCACCGGGGAGAGGCTGCCGGACGGTTACGAGCGGCCGGTCGAGCAGGTCATCGATTCCCGGTGGGCGGCCCTCGAAGGCTTCAGCACCGAACAAGACTCCAACGAGAAGTGAGATAACCATGGCCGTTCCCAAGCGCCGCCAGTCGCGTGCGAACACGCACGCCCGCCGTTCCCAGTGGAAGGCGGCCCCCGTCCAGCTCGTGAAGACGATCGAGAACGGCAAGGTCACCTACTCCCTCCCGCACCGCGCGAAGGTCGTGGAGGACTCGGCCGGCACGCCCCTGTACCTGGAGTACAAGGGCCGCAAGGTCGCGGACGTCTGACGCCCCGCGTCACCCCTGCGGAGCCCGCACCCGCCGAGGACCTCGTCGACAGGCTCCGGATCACGATCGATCCGGAGCTGCTCGAGCTTGCCCTGACACACCGTTCCTACGCGTATGAGAACGGCGGTCTCGCGCACAACGAGCGACTCGAGTTCCTCGGCGACTCGATCCTCGGGCAGGCCGTCACGGTCATGCTCTACCGCGAGAACCCCGACCTCGACGAGGGCGAGCTCGCGAAGCGCCGCGCCTCGCTCGTGTCGTCGGTCGCGCTCGCCGAGATCGCCGGGCTGATCGGCCTCGGCGCGCACCTGCGGCTCGGCCGCGGCGAGGAGCTGACCGGCGGGCGCGAGAAGTCGAGCATCCTCGCCGACGCCCTCGAGGCGCTCATCGGCGCCGTGTACCTCTCCTCGGGACCCGACGCCGCCACCGCCTTCGTGCTGCGGCTCATCGACCCGCTGCTCGCCGATCCCGGCCGATTCGGCGCCGCGATGGATCCCAAGACGAGCCTGCAGGAGCTCTCGACCCGGCTCGGCAAGGGCCTGCCGCAGTACGTCGTGACCGACTCCGGCCCGGACCACTCCAAGCGCTTCCACGCCGTCGTGGCGCTGCAGGGCGACGAGATCGCCGCGGGCGACGGCACGAGCAAGAAGCAGGCCGAGATGGCCGCGGCGCTCTCCGCGTGGACGGTGCTGCACGACACCCCCCGCACCAAGCGCAAGGGCTAGGGATGCCCGAGCTCCCCGAGGTCGAGGTCGTGCGGTCCGGCCTCGAGCCCGCCGTGACCGGTGCGACGGTGCGTCGCGTCGAGGTGCTCGACGAGCGGTCGCTGCGCCGCCACGACGGCCCCGCCGAGGACTTCGTCGAGCGACTCACCGGGGCGACGCTCACGACCCCGCGCCGCCGGGGCAAGTTTCTCTGGGTCCCGTTCGTTTCTCCGGAGTCTTCGGCGGCATCCGCCCCCGGATCCCCGGAAACCCAGCACATCGCCGACGAAGCTCCGGAGATCAGCACTGGATCTCCGGAGAAACGTGCACTCGTCGTGCATCTCGGGATGTCCGGACAGGTGCTGCTGCGCGAGCCCAGTGCCGAGCGCGACCGCCTGACCCGCATCGTGCTCGACCTCGACGCGCCCGGGCATGGTCCCGTCCGCGTCGACTTCGTCGATCAGCGCATCTTCGGCTCGATGGCCCTCGACGTGCTCGTGCCGACGCGCGATCATCCCGACCAGCTCGTGCCGAGCCAGGTGTCGCACATCGCGCGCGACCCCGTCGACCCGCTCTTCGACGACGGCCTCTTCCTGCGACGACTCGCCGCGAAGGACACGGGCACCAAGCGCGCCCTGCTCGACCAGACGCTCGTCTCGGGCATCGGCAACATCTACGCCGACGAGGCGCTCTGGGCCGCGCGCATCCACTACGACCAGCCGACCCGCGCGCTCAGCCGGCCACGCGCGAAGACCCTGCTCGCCGAGGTGCGTCTCGTGCTCGGTCGGGCGCTCGCCGAGGGCGGCACCTCGTTCGACGCGCAGTACGTCAACGTGAACGGCGCCTCGGGCTACTTCTCGCACTCGCTCAACGCCTACGGGCAGCACGGCAGGCCGTGCCCCCGCTGCGGTCGCCCGATCGTGCGCGAGGACTTCATGAACCGCGGCTCGCACTTCTGCCCCTTCTGCCAACGGGTGAAGGTGCGATGACGCGAGGGCGGATCACGGGCGACGTCGTCGAAGCCGTGCTCGACGGCCGCGCTGCCGAGGCACTGGCCCTCGCGACCGAGACCGCCGCCGCGACGGGGGACCCGTGGATGCTCGTGCTCGCCTCGTTCGCGGCGTTCATCCGCACCGACTACCGGGCCGCGGCGACACTCGCCGACGACGCTCTCGCGCGGGATCCCGACGACGTGACGCGCGTCGCGGCGCTCGGTGCCCGCGGGCTCGCCGCCGCCGGCTGGTGGCCGGGTGCCGCGACGGCGTGGACGGATGCCGCACCCGCCACGACGTCGACGGGGGA
>JAEWKY010000223.1 GCA_023457615.1 Actinomycetes bacterium
GTCGAGGAGCGCTCCGCGGCGCGCGGCAACGGCCGCGGCGCCGGGAGCGTGCTGCCGCCCGCGCGTCACGGGTCGCAGACGAGCCTGCTGCTGACCCAGTTCGGCGACTACTGGTTCGAGCAGCCCGAGGCGCTGCCGTCGGCGGCGCTCGTGAGCCTGCTCAACGACTTCGGCGTGTCGGAGGCGGCCGCCCGCGCGGCCCTGAGCCGCATGGTCAAGCACGGTCTGCTGCTGCCCTCGCGCGCGGGCCGCAAGACGGGCTACCGGCCGACCACGCGCACCGACGGCATCCTCCGCGACGCACTCGCGAGGATGGTCGCCTTCGGCGGCGAGGAGCGCGACTGGGACGGGTCGTGGAACGTCGTGCTGGTCGCGGACGACGGGCTCGGCCGGTCGCTGCGCGACGCCGTGCGCTCGCGCCTGGAGTGGCTCGGGTTCGCGCGGCTGCTCGACGGGGTGTGGCTCTCCCCGTGGGACCGGCACGCCGCGGCGCTCGCGGAGCTCACGAAGCTCGGCGTCGACGACGTCACGACGCTCACCGCCCGCGTCGCCACCGAGCTCCCCGGCCGGCGCCGCCCCGAGGAGGCCTGGGACCTCGTCGAGCTCGGCCGCGAGTACCGCAGCTTCGTGTCCGACGCCCGGCGGCTGCAGGAGTCGCTCGCGGCCGGCGTCATCGACCCGGCGGAGGCGCTCGTCCACCGCACCGGCCTCACCGACGAGTGGATCGCGCTCATCAACTCCGACCCCGACCTGCCGCGGGAGCTCCTCCCCGCCGACTGGCCGCGCGCCGAGGCCCGCGAGGTCTTCCTCGACACCCACGAGGCGCTCGGCGAACGGGCGATCTCGCGCGTCGTGGACGCCGTCGGCGCGGTCGATCCGACCCTCGTCGACCTCGTCGTGCGTCGCTCCTTCCGCGAGTTTCTTCGTCGCGGAGATTGACATTCATGACATTCATGGCGCACATTGGACGCGCCAGTGTCATGCATCCGTCTCCGGCGCCGTCTCACGACCCGGACCGGACACCCGCACCACCCTTCGATGAAGAAAGGTCCTCGCAATGAAGCGTCGCGCACTCCTCGGTGGCATCGCCCTCGCCACCGCTGTCGCCCTCGTCGGCTGCACCGACTCCGGTGCCGCCCCCGAACCCACCGAGGCCGGTCCCGGCGAGACCTACTCGGTCCGCGTCGCCGCCCTCCCGATCGCCGAGACGGGGGCCATCTGGGCCGCGCTCGAGGCGGGGATCTTCGAGGAGCACGGCATCGAGCTCGAGATCCTCCCCGCCCAGGGCGGCGCTCAGGCCATCCCGGCGCTCGTCGCCGGCGACATCGACTTCGCGATCGGCCAGCCCATGGGTCCGTTCCGCGCCGCACTCGGCGGCGAGGAGGTGCGCATCCTCAGCAACTACGCGAACAGCCTCGCGAGCGGTGACGAGGACGTGAACTCCGTCGTCGCGAGCGCCGCGAGCGGCATCCAGAGCTGGGCCGACCTCTCGGGCAAGACCGTCTCGGTCAACAGCCTCGGCGCGGCCGGCGACCTCACGATCCGCGCGGCCGTCGCGGCGGACGGCGGTGACCCGGACTCGATCGAGTTCGTCGCCGTCGCCTTCCCCGACGTGCCGGCGCAGATCGAGGCCGGCGCGATCGACGCCGCGTGGGCGCCCGACCCGTTCCGCGGCATGGTGGTCGGCGCCGGCGGCACCGACCTCGGCGGCCCCTACCAGGCGACGATCCCGGGCCTCACGGTGCTGACCAACTTCACGCTGCAGAAGGTCATCGACGAGAACCCGGAGATGGTGGAGGCCTGGAACGAGGCCCTCGCCGCCGCGCTCGAGTTCGCCGCGTCGAACGAGGACGCCGTGCGCGCCGCGATCGAGGCGGGTCTCGACCTGCCGGCCGGTGCCGCCGACGGCATCGTGCTGCCCGAGTTCACGGCCGACCTGGGCAACGCGGGTCTCGAGGACCTCGTCGAGCTCGCCCTCGAGTACAAGTACTTCGAGTCGGCTCCCGACCTGGACGCGATCGTCGTCCAGTAACCCGCACACGGTGGTCCGGGATCCTCGGGTCCCGGACCACCGGCGCGAGCAGCGGACGATGATGGACTCGACACCCCCGACGAGAGGACGGTCGCGATGAGGCGACGACTGCAGCCCGTGGGGCTCGGCCTGCTCGGCATCCTCGGGTTCCTCGCCCTCTGGCAGCTCGCCCCGCTGGCCGGCTGGGTCAACGGCCGCTACGTGCCGCCCCCGAGCGACGTGTTCGGCGCGCTCGGCACGATGGCGCTCGACCTGCACTACTGGCGCACGATCGGCAACACGCTCCTCACCTGGGCGATCGGGCTCGGCATCGCCGGGGTGCTCGCGCTCGTGCTCGGCACGGTGATCGGGATGGTGCCGGTGCTCCGCCGCTACTCGCGCACGACCGTCGAGTTCCTGCGCCCCATCCCCTCGGTCGCGATCATCCCGCTCGCGATCCTCATGTTCGGCCTCGATCGCGACGCCTCGCTCGTGATCGTGGTGTACGCGACGTTCTGGCAGATCTTCATCCAGGTGCTCTACGGCGTCGCCGACATCGACCCCGTCGCGCGCGACACGCAGCGCAGCTTCGGCATCTCGACCCTCGACAGGTTCCGTCACCTCGTGCTGCCGACCGCGCTGCCGTACATCATGACCGGCATCCGCCTCGGCGCGACCGTCGCGCTCATCCTCACCGTCACGGGAGAGCTGCTCATCGGCGCGGACGGCATCGGCCGACTCCTCACCGTGCGCCAGACGGCGGGCGACTACGCGGGGGTCTACGCCCTCGTCGTGACGGCCGGCATCCTCGCCCTCGTCATCAACCTCGTCGTGCGTCTCGTCGAGCGCCGGGTGCTCGCCTGGCACCAGTCGGTGCGAGCGGAGGTCGTGCTGTGAGGTCTCCCGTCGCGACCTTCCGCCTCACGCCCGAGCGCGCCCGTCGTCGGCTCCCGCTGTGGGTCAACTCGCTCCTCGAGGCTCTCGAGCTCCCGCTCGTGCTCCTCGCGATCTGGGCCCTCTCTGCCCTGCTCGCGCCGAGCCGCTACTTCCCCGCCCCGTGGCGCATCGCGGAGGCGTTCGCCAAGACCTGGCTCAACGACTCGTTCTTCGTCGACGTCGTGCCGAGCATCGGCCGGCTGCTCGCCGGGCTCGCGCTCGCGATCATCCTGGGCATCGCCCTCGGCGTGCTCGTCGGCTCGGTGCGCTGGCTGCGTCAGCTGCTCGAGCCGCTGTTCGAGTTCTTCCGCGCGGTGCCGCCGCCGATGCTCGTGCCCCTGCTCGCGATCACCGTCGGCATCGGGGCCGAGGGCAAGATCGCCGTCATCGTCGCCGGCGCGATCTGGCCGATCCTGCTCAACACCGTCGAGGGGGTGCGCGCCGTCGACGCCGTGCAGCGCGAGACGTCGACGTCGTATCAGCTCTCGACGCCCCAGCGGGTGCGCTTCCTCATCCTGCCGAGCGCGTCCGCCCAGATCATGGCCGGCATCCGCCAGTCGCTCTCGATCGGGCTCATCCTCATGGTGATCTCCGAGATGTCGAACTCGTCGTCGGGTCTCGGCTACCGCATCCTGTTCTTCCAGCAGAACTTCATGATCCCCGAGATGTGGAGCGGCATCGTGCTGCTCGGGTTCATCGGCATCGCGCTCGCGCTGCTGTTCCAGCTCGCCGAGCGGTTCGTGCTCGGCTGGTATCGCGGCCTGAAGGAGACCGAGCGTGCCTGAGACGACCCCCGCCCCCCAGCTGCTGCGCGTCGAGGGGCTCTCGAAGTCGTACGGCGACTTCGAGGCGCTGCGCGACATCACGTTCACCGCGAAGCAGGGCGAGCTCGTCTGCATCGTCGGCCCGTCGGGATGCGGCAAGACGACGCTGCTCAAGTGCATCGCCGGGCTGCTCGCCCCCACCTCCGGCACCGTCGAGCTCGACGGCGTGCCCGTTACCGCCCCGCCGAAGAAGATGGCGGTCGTGTTCCAGGAGTACGGCCGCAGCCTCATGCCCTGGATGTCGGTGCGCCGCAACGTCGAGCTGCCGCTGCTGCGCACGGTCGCGAAGCCCGAGCGCCGCCGTCGCGTCGACGAGGCGCTCGACGCGGTCGGCCTCGCCGCGGCGGGCGGCAAGTACCCGTGGCAGCTCTCCGGCGGCATGCAGCAGCGGGTGGCGATCGCCCGGGCGATCGCCTACGACCCCGAGGTGCTCATCATGGACGAGCCCTTCGCGGCCGTCGACGCGCAGACCCGCGCCGACCTCGAGGACCTCGTGCGCGACATCTGGAAGCGCTTCGGCGTGACCGTGCTCTTCGTGACGCACGACATCGACGAGTCGGTCTACCTCGGCGAGCGCGTCGTCGTGCTGTCGATGTCGCCGACGTACGTGCAGGAGGATCTCGCGATCGACCTGCCCGACGAGCGCGACCAGCTCGGCACCCGGGCCCTCCCCCGGTTCACCGAGCTGCGCACCCACGTCTACGAGCAGATCCAGCGCGCGAAGCGCGGCAGCGCCCCCGCCGCCTGACCGCCCGTCGGATGAGCCTCGGCTAGCGTTCGAGCGTGACGACGCCCACCGTTGATGAGCTGCAGCGGCTCGTGCCCCGCATCGTCGAGGTGATGAGGTCCTACCCGAGGGTGCCCAGCTTGTTTGGTGACCCGGTACTAGTCCTAGGACTTGAGTTCTACCCGAACGGAGCCTTCGATCTCGCATCGCTCACGATCGCGACCGTCCTGCGGGATCTTGGCTTCGGCGACTGGGAACTTGTGTCGGCGTTCGACGAGGACGGCAAGAGGCACACGTGGCTGCGCCTGCGCCGGTCCGGTGAGATCGTGCTTTCGGTCGATGCGACTCTCCACCAGTTCGACGAGTGGGAGCGGCCCTGGATCGGCGCAGGTGACTCGCCCGTCGTGGCCCGGTTCAAGCGCCCTGTCCATGTCCATCCACCCATGTCCATCCACTGTCCGAGCTGCCGGAGGGCTGGGCGTTTGCAAACTACGTCGACGTCGCGACTCGAACGTCAAGGCTTCTAGCCGACGATCTCTGATCTAGGAAACGTCGGTCGATGGCGACGAGTACCGGCCGCGCATGACGGATGCTCGGGCTACCTTCGCCTCATGGACGTCGCCGCCTTCGTAGTCGCCTGTCTGGGCTTCTTGATCGCTGCGCTCGCCCTCGGCTGGCAGATCGCGAGCTGGGTGATGGACGGGCGCCGTGTCTCGCTGCGACTGCTCCACGGCATCGCCGGACGGAGCGGGTTCGCCGTTGGCCCCGTTGCGCGCGACGGCGCTCCGCGTGACATCTCGAGCCTCGTACAAGAAGGCTTCCGCGGACCCGAAGTCGTCGGTATTGAGGTCACGAACATCGGGCGGCTCCCGGTGAAGGTGACCGGCTACGGAGTCCAGGCCGTCGGCACCGAGTGGTCGTTCAACCCGATCGGCGATGCGATCGGAGCGACGCTGCCTCACTGGCTGCAGCCCGGCGACTCCGAGACCTGGTACGCGACCGGCGATGACGCCCGCCGGATCATGGAAGCGCCGAGCAAACGGACGCCGAAGGGCGTTCGAATGTATGCGAACCTCGGGACCGGCGAGACGAAGCCGACGCGACGGGTGCTCCGGTTCTAGTCAGGAGTAATCGGTGTCTCCGATGATCGGCTCCCACACGATGTCGGGGTGCATCACGAGCGTCCGACCGACCCGCTCGCCGTAGGGAAACCGTTCGTCGTAGGACATGAAGTAGTCCGCCTCGCGGCGAACGGCAGTCGCGAGGTGCACCGCATCACTCGCACGAAGCCGGTACTGCCAGCTCAACTTGACCGCTTCCCGAGCGGTCACCACGTCGAGTTCCACCCACTCGGTTTCGACGGAGTCGAGGTAGTCCTCAAGCATCTCCGCCGCTGCGTCGGGTCCCGGGCGACCGCCGCCCCACCCGCCGACCTCGACCGTGAGCAGGCGGGACGCGATGAGCTTGATGACCTTCCGCTTCGCGGCCGCGAGCACCTTCTCCGAATCCGCCGCATGTTCCTGGTTCATGAGCACGTGCAGGAACACATCGGCGTCCGCGTACACGCGCGGCACCTTGTCACTCGCCACGGAGCTCCTCGAGGTACTGCGAGACCGTCAGTTCCCGCGGGTTGGTCATCGAGCCCCGCAGCGATGCGATGTCGATGTCCGAAGGTGCCCGCTGGGGTTCGATGCCGACCGCCTCGATGCGGATGATCTGTCCGCTGCCATTGCGCTTGATGAGGCCAGAGACAAGCACACGCTCGTCGAACAACGCCAGGTACTCCTCGCGGGCGAGGCCGTCAACTGTGCAGTTGATCGGCGGACCCCAGTCCGACACCAAACCGATCCGGGTCTTGGCCCCGCGCGCGCTGATGACGTCGAGACGACCGATGATCGACCCATACGCGAGAGACGACGGCTCGACCGCCTTCTTCGCGTTCTCGTCAACACGCTGGTCGATGCGTGCCGCGTTGTGAGCAGCGTCGACCGCAACCACCTCAACACCTTCGAGTCCAGCCGTCTTCGACACCGTGAGGTGGCTGATGGTAGCGACGCGGTTCACGACCCGCTCCGTGAAGTGCTCGGGGATCGCTGGCCGCTCCTGCAGCGCGTGGATGCCGGACACGAACGCAGTCGCCGGACGCAGGAGCTGCGCCGTCGTGCGATCAGCTCCCCGCTGCTCCGGGCGGAGACGGAGGACCGGCCCGCCGTTGCGCCAGTCAGTTCGCTCGACGTACCAGGCGACACGATGACGCGGGTCGGGCTCGGCGAGGCGGTCGAGCTCCTCGAGGCTGTGGGTGACCTCGTTGACCGCAGACGTATAGGCCCGCGGCGTCACCCCCTTTTCGGACACCGCGAGGCGCACTTCAAGAGCCCCGACCATGCGCGTCACACTACCCAGCGGAACTCCCGATGCGCTGTCCCCCGGCCCGGGTGACGGATCCGCAGGCGCTGAACCTTCGTAGACCTCGGAGACTGCGACGTTCGGCGCAACTCCGTCGGGACGATATCGGCTCGAAAGCTGCCGGGACACGGGTGGGACATGTCTCAGGACACGGCTCAGATGACCTCTCGGCGGGTGGGCCACAAGCGGGTCATGTCTCGGGACAGTGGGACGGCGGGGCGATCACGTCCCGCACCCGTGTCGCAGGCGCTGGGACATCGCGCCGGCGGCGTCGGCGTGTCCCGGGACGTCCCGCGTCGCGGCCTCGCGACGTTGGCGCCCCGAGTCAGTCGCCTCCCGCGCCGCCCTGAGAGCGGATCGCCGCCTGGATGACGAACTGTGCCGCTTCCTCGCCCACACCGCGTTCTCCGGCCGCATGCAGCTCCTCGAGGTATCGGATCGTCGTCGGCAAGTCGAGCGTCTCGACCCAGGCGCGAACCCCACTCGCGTCGTTGCCGGACACCCGGTCGAGCAACACGTCGCGGAGCCCGGTACGAGCAAGGGCGAGCTGGGCGAGTGCCTGAATGCGAACCACGGCCGGCGGGACATCGGCGACCCGGTCGAGCGCGAGTCGGATGTCTCGATGGCTCACCTTCGTCGGCAGACCCGATGGCAGGGGCGGATCATGGGGTGTCCCGGTCACCAGAACCGGAACCGCGACTTCACGCACCCACTTCTCGATCTTCTCGATCTCGGCAACGAGGATGACCGTCTCGCCAGTGTTGGGGCGCTCGAGAGCGACGTACGAGAACGAGTCAACTGCCGAAGGATTCCGGGTCTCTGCGATGACATCACCGACTGCAACGGGTCCGGGTCGCTTCTGCATCGTCACACCGCCCGAGACGCGATCGACGATCGTGACAGCGGCGTGGTGCGTTGCGACAACTGCCGGGACACGATGCTTCATCCGGTTTGTGTGTTCGACCAGCAGCCGAAGCGGATGCGTCTCGTCGACGCCCGGCTGCAGTTCGGTGATCCGTGCAACGAGAGCGCCATCGGCTTGGAACCCGGGGTGTGACTTGCGATACCGCGACCGGCCGACCCACGCCGCCACGTCCGAAGCCAACGGGAACTCGACCGCTCGCTCCTCGTCGTCGGTGAGTTGGCGCCCTGCCGCCACGATGACCTCTGACATCAGGACGTGCTCGAGCGCACCCCGCAACCCGTTGAGGATGTCAGCCGCCAGACGCGAGATGCCTGCCGGAAGCGGTGTGATCTCGTCGACCGCGAGCCGGAAGCCGTTGGGCAGACGGGTCTCCTTGAGTACGAGAGCGTTCGCCGTGTAGTCCAAGACCCTCTGATATAGGTCAGCGATCTGCTCATCGACGTGTCCGAGCGTCTCGACGACGTGTAGTTGCCGGTCGGGTAGCCAGTCCCAGCTCACGAGGCCACGGTAACGCGGCTACGGCGCGAGCGTCTGGCCGTAGTCGTCGCGTGCGCGTTGGATGAAGCTCTCGATGTCGGGCGCGGCGATCTTCGAACCGTGTGCCGGCTGGTCGTGCGTGAAGACCCGACCTGCTCCGGCGCGGTGAACGTATATGCCGACGGCTCCGGGTGTCGATCCTCCGCCGGGGATGACCCGCCCGCTGTAGGTGTCGAACAGATCGTCTGTGCCGAAGATCGTGAACGGAGCTGGCGCGTAGCGGAACGCTCCCGAATCTGAGATCGCGGTGATGCCGAATCCGCCGACCACCTTCGATCGCCCGCGCGGACCCACGAACTGATCCATCGAGGACTTCAGGCGAAAATACTCGTCGGTACCGGGCCCCCACGCATCAGCGAGCATCTCGAAGTCTCGAAATGCCTGCTCATCGCCAGCCCACGCGCGACGTCCCGCAGGAACCTCGACGATCTTGCCGTCGTGGACTTCCCACAAGCGCGCTGGGTGGAGTGCCCCCACGACGAAGGCTCCCTCGGTTTCGGTTCGCAGGTGTCCGAGCACGTCGAGGATGTCGTCGTCGCGGTGCTTCAGGAGGTCTTCGATCATTCGGACCGGGCCCGGCCCGGCGATGCCGACCGCGAGGCTGTCCCGAAGGAGTATGACCTTCGGGATGGCCTCCTCGAATACGCGTGCAGTCTTGATCGCGTCCTCGTCGTACGTCACCTTCGTGTCACCGGTGATCGTTACCGCATCGCCTTCGATCGCCCCGACGATGAGAGTCATGTTCGAGGCTCCTGCGACCGCGCGGCCTCAACGGTCCGCTTGCTCGTCATCTTCTCGGTCGCTCGCTTCCACGAGCTGGGCGAGTTCTACTGCGGCTGCCTCGCCGTCGGCGATGATCGCAGCCTGGCGGGCGCGGAAGTCGCGGACCCACGCGTACGCCTTGCGTCTACCGAAGATCAAGGCAGTCGCGCCAAGCGCGCCCGCAGCCAGCAAGCCAGGGGCGGCCGTCAGCAACGCCTTCGCGGCGGCTCCGGCCTCGATTCGCTTGATGAGCTGCTCGACTCCACCGGCAGCCTTGGCCGCCGGCGTGAAGGCCTGGTAGGCGCCAAGGTTGCTCATGTCGACCTCCATGTCCGCGATTCGGGTACCGCGGCCATGGAAGCCTAGTTGCGCGCCCCCACGCCCGCGACTGTCGCGTCCCGCCGAGCTGCGGCTCAGAGACCCGGAGGGGCATCCCGTCGACGCTCCTCCGCGAGGTGATGGTCGAGCCTCCACGGCATATGGAGAGCGACCCCGCGCTCTTGAACCCGACGCTGCTCCTGAGCATCGCCGCTCATCACAGCGAACAACCAAGCGACGAGAACGCAGCAGGCAGTGAGCGCGTAGAGCACCTCGATCTCGAGCGCCGGCTCCGGCTCCATGCGCACCGAGATCGAACCGTGCTCGTCGATGTCGAGGCCGTCGACGATCGAGGAGTGCGTCACGTGGACGATCTGGGACATGACTCGGTAGGTCTGATGGATGAACCTGTTCTCGTCCATCTCGCGCATGATGGCCGCCCATTCAGGCATGCCTTTGCCGATGGGGACGGCGGCCTCGAGCTCGTCGAGCCGTTCCTGCGCGCCGCCCGTATCGCGCCCGAGGTTGAACTGGTCGCGGGCTGCGGACACGCGGAGCCGGTCCACGCCGCCGACGGTGTAGAACACCCACTGCGCGGTCACGGCGTGCTCAAGTGCTCCGCGCACGAACAGTCGCGCCTCGGTCGCATAGCCCTCCTTCGCGAGCTTCAGATAGGCCTTGGCGAAGCGTCGAACGCGTTGCATGATTCCGAACAGGACGACGAAGTCGTCTTGGTAGCGGCGGAGCACTTCGAAAGAGGCGTCGTGGGTGCCCTGCTGGACGAAGCGGATGATGAAGCCGAGCATCTGGTCTTGTGTCGGGAGCGGCTCCTTGGGCATGGCAGAACGGTAGCGACGGCCGCTGATGTCCGCGCTACGGTCGCGGCATGACAACGTTCAGCAACGAGCTAGTCCAGCGGATCAGGCGTGACGGGCTTCAGGTGCAGCTCGAGGGGCAGGTGCTGACGCTGCGGGAGTCGAACGCCCGAGAGGGTCGTATTCACACAGCCGAGCTCGAACTGGTCGACGAAGCCGGTGCCGTCCTCGGGTACATCACGCCCTACGGGTCGAACGAGCGCGGCGCCGTGAAGGCCAGCATGTTCGGGATCGGCCTGCCGGCCCTGTTCCGCTCGCTCGAGGACGCGATCGCGGAGATCATCCGCTAGGTCGTTCCCCATGACGCTCGCGGTGCGGTTTGCCCGCCGTGCATGATGCGCATCGCCTCCGACTGTCGTTGGCGTCTATCTTCCTCGCACGCGCGCTTGAGGGTCATGTAGTACCGACGAGTTCGCGGTCGACCTTCGATCGCCGCCACGTCACGAGGCGGTAGCGCTTGACGGTCCCGCCGCGGAGTTCCACATCGAGCAGCCGCACGCACGCGTATGGATCCTCGTTGCCGTCGCCGTGGTGGAGGTGCCAGTGACCCGGAACCTCCTGCTCGATGGCCGACAGGATCGCTTCCCACCGAGGCGAGTTCGGAGGGCGGCGGTTCACAGAGCAGTCTCCGGGTGCGCTGCGTTGAACAGACGGTGCGCGGCCGAAGCGATGGTGTTGCGCGTCGCGACATGCCGAGCCAGCGTCTAGTCGCTCACCCACGCCTCGAACCGCCCATCATCGGTCGAAACGACGACGCCCACCGTCTCGCCACGTATCCCGTGGAGTTGCCATCCACCCCGATCAGCGCGTACACGGGATGCCAGAAGTGCTTGCTCGTCAAGTGCGCCGGTTCCTCCTCGAGTGGTGCGGGTCCCGGCCTGACCCCTGCAGATCGTGAGCGTAGCGACCGACCTCCGACGCTGCGCCGTTGATCGCGCGTGACGGACCTTCGCGGCAGGAGATGCTTCCCGCGGCGGCTTGTTTGTCTCAGTCGCGGGGTGCTACCAGCCGAGGAGCGCGGACGAAGCGCAGCAGATGGCGCTCGATCCTGGCGCGCGAGCTCGGCCTCGAACCGGTCTACCTCAGGCGACAAGAGCGGCTCACGGACCCGGCGATGCTCAATGCAATCTCGGCTCAGGTCTCGGCATCTTCGCGCGATGCACGTGGTCGATAGTCGCGCTAACAGCTCCCCGGCCACCGAGCCTTGAGAACAGCGCTCGTCGAACCGATCGGAGATGGGGCCCTGGTCACTCGTCTCGGGCCGGCGGGATGATGGTGTGCACGCGGAACACTCCGCCCTGATTCACAACATCTTCCGCGACGTCGTGGACCTCCCAGTGAAAGTCGACGGTGCTTGAGTTCGCTCGCACGGTTCGTCTAACGGGTACGAACCGCTGGACAGGTGCACCGGGATCGTACGGGAAGAAGTGCTGGTCGAACGTGAGGAACTTGATCGGCTCTCGAGCTATGAAACCAAGTTGCACGTCGTACTCCGCGATTCCGCGAGCCTCGCCGACAACGCGGAGCACGGCCATGAAGTCTGCGACAGTCGCTTCGGCGGCGCGAGCCTCGACAACGGCATCCTCGTTGAATCCCTCTTGTGCGCGCTGACCGCCGACTACCGATGACAAGGCGACAACCCCGTCGTGGTGCACCTCTGCGGTGGAGTAGCGGTAAGCGTCTCCTTCGGTGGTCGACTGGGCAACCCATCGACGCAGACCCGGCCGAGGTCCGTACGTGGCGACCTCACCGAGCGGATGCGTTGCGCTGATCCGCTGGTTGTTCGTATATCCATGACCTCGGTTGTACGCAGCCTGCAGCCACTCGGACGCCTCCTCACGCGATGGGCGGAGGCCGCTGGCTAGTGGCGTGCGGGGCCTGGCAACTCCGACAAGTTGTGCGCGCGGCTGATCGGGGAGACCTGCGCGAACCTCCTCCCACAGATCGTTCAGGTCGAGCACGGCACGCCGCTGACCATCTAGACGCGCTCGGTACGCGGCCTCAACCTGGCGCTCCTTCATCCACTCGGTATCCGCGTTGTTGCGCACAGGAGCCCCGAAGAGCTGGTTGCGGTAGATCAAATGAGGCGCGTCGCTGCTGGGCGAGATCACAACGACGACGGCCCGGTGTCCAGGTCCACCAACGCGCACGATCTCGAGCCCGAAGACCGGAGGTACGACCACGTTGAAGGCGGCTGCGCGAAGGGCCCGTTCGTGGTTCTCGGTGAGGTCGCCAACGTCGGCCCGCCCCGTGGCTTGCTTCTCGTCTTCCGTCACGCCGTAGACGATCGTTCCTCCACCGCTATTAGCCATCGCGGCGACGTCCTTGGGGAAGTCGGCCTCCGCGAGTCCCCGCGTCGGGGGCAGCTCGGCCTTCCAGTCGAGGTCGTCCGTCTCTGCGAGTTGGGCCGCGACAGCTTCATCGAGCAAGGCTTCCGTGACGGGGCCAGCGTTCTTGCCCAAGAGTCGGTGTAGAGCTGTGAACGGCATGCGGCCATGTTGTCAGCCTTGAGCGCCCGGCGGCGCGCATCTCGACAGACATCAGTTCGGAGCTGAGGGGCGTCTCTATCGCGCACCGTGCGCCACGCCCTTACCCTTCGAGCTGTGGAGACGAACGCACAACTTGAACACCGCAGAAGCTCGTGGATCGTGTACGGCATGGCTGAGGTCGATCTCTGGCTAACGCATATCGACGAGCGCGTCGCGACGATCGAGGCGGATCGACGGAATGGCAAGACTCGACTGATCGAAGAAGCCGAGCTCGTCTTCGCGGTGTGTGTTGTCTTCAACAGGCTCGCCCAGATCGACCTCCGCACCTCGGGCCATGTTCAAGAGGACAGCCAACTCATTCCGTGGGTCATGAAGAACACGGGTTGGCCGAAGGACGTGGTGAAAGGATTCTGGAAAGGGATCAGGAACCCGACGATGCACATGGGCCGCAGCTTCGGGCTTGCTAGCTACGACATTCAGGTCAAGGAGGGCCATCCTCCGTTAGTCGCGACCATAGCGAACGACCTCGAGTGGGAGCCGACCGAGTACAGCGGCGACGTCGAGCGAGGCGATGGGTGGGACTATTCGTCTACTCCACTTCCGGGCGGCGATCGGGCCAAGCTCGTCACGTTCTACATGCCAGGGATCCGCCGCGCCTTAGCGAAGACGAAGGCCAACGTGGTCGAACGCCTCCACGTTGCGTCAAGCCAAGAGCTCGACCTTCTTCTCGAGTTGAATCGAAGGCTCCCGTTCATGTACGTGCATGTCGAAAACGGTGAGAAGGCCTGACGAAGGAGGACTCAGTCAGATATCAAGGGCGCTAAGTCAGATATCTCGTCCACCGACACCCGGCCGATTCCCGGGAATCCCTCTCCGGCTCCGCCTCCAGGATTCGAACCTGGTCCTCACGGCTCCAAAGGCCGTCGTGCTGCCGTTACACCAAGGCGGACCGCGGCCCGGTGCGGGCACGCCGATCTAGCTTGCCACCTGGGATGATGGTGGGATGCCCGCATCCGACGAGGTCGACCGCATCGTCGACGCGTGGGCGCGCGAGCGGCCCGACATCGACTTCGCGCCGTTGCAGGTGCTCTCCCGCGTCGACCGGCTCGCGAAGCATCTCGACCGGGCGCGCCGCTCGGCCTTCACGGCATCCGGTCTCGAGGCGTGGGAGTTCGACGTGCTCGCCGCCCTGCGCCGCGCGGGCATGCCGTACCAGTTGAGCCCGAAGGCGCTGCTGCAGCAGACCCTCGTCTCGAGCGGCACGATGACGAACCGCATCGATCGCCTCGTCGAGCGGCGTCTCGTCGAGCGCCGCACCGACCCGCACGACGGCCGCGGGGTGCTCGTGGTGATGACGGATGCCGGACGCGAGCAGGTGGACGCCGCGATCACCCTGCTGCTCGCCGAGGAGGCCGACTGGCTCGCGGGGCTCTCCCGCGCCGACCAGGAGCGCCTCTCGGCCCTGCTGCGCAAGCTCAGCGTCGAGTTCGACGACTGACGCCCGCTCGCGCGGCCCGGTGTCGCAGTCGCGCCCCGGAGTTCGCGCGCGCGTGCAACAAACGGCAGCGCAACCGCGAACGCACGCCCCCGTGCGGAAGACTCTCTGACATGCCCGTCGCCGAAGATCTCGAAGCGGCACCGCGTGAACGCCGTCTGCGCCTGTGGGACGGGATCGGCAACGGAGCCGCCGCCCACGAGCACCGGCTGCTGAGCGCCGCCCGACCCGCGCTCCCGGTGCTCAACTGGCTCGGCCAGTTCGCGCGCCCGCTGATGAAGGTGCCGGGGCTCGGCTGGATCACCTCGGATCCCCGCACCGCCCGCGCGCTGCTCAACGACCCCGAGCACCTGACGCTGCTCTCCGAGGGCGGGGTGGGCCACCTGTGGGCGCAGATCCTCGGCGACTGGGTGTACGACCTGTTCGACGGCCCCGGACACCACGACCTGCGCACCCGCAGCCGCGAGCTGTTCACCGAGAAGACCTCGGCCGCGTTCGTCGCGCGGGCGTGGGAGGAGCGGCTCGCCGTCGCGAAGGCGACCCTGGATGCCGGCGGCGAGCTCGACCTCGCCGACCTCTCGCGCATCCTCGTCGGGCACATGGTCGTGACCCTGCTCGGACTTCCCGTCGACACGAGCCGCGGCGACGACGCCTACCGGGAGATCTTCGCGACCGGCGAGGAGCTCGCGTCGATCGCCCTCGGCACGACGGCCGACACGACGCTGCCGCCCGACGTGATCGCGAAGGCCCGCGGGATCGTCGAGCGGCTCACGGGCCACATCGGGGCCGTCTTCCCGACCGCGCACGCCGACACGATCATCGGCCGCTGCCGCGAGATCGGGCTCACGCTGCAGGAGACGCAGGGGCTCTCGACGCTGCTCATGGTCGCGGGCACCGAGACGGCGGCCTCGGCGATGGCGCGCACGGCCGCGCTCCTCTTCGACACGGGTGAGCAGCACCGCCTCCTCGCGATGCCGGACCACCGCGAGGATGCCCTCCGCGAGGCCCTGCGCGTCACGAGTCCGGCGCCGCTCATCGGACGCTCGGTGCTCGCCGACGTCACGGTCGGCGGCCGCACGCTGCGCGCCGGGGATCGGGTGATGGTGCTCACCTGGACCGCGAACAACCTCGCCGGCGCGTACCGCATCGACCGCCCGTACCTGCCGCAGCACCGGCAGCTCTGGTTCGGCGCCGGGCGTCACCTGTGCCTCGGCGGGCCGCTCGCGCGCGCGGAGCTCGGCGCGATCGTCGACCTCCTCCTCGGCGACGGCCGTCCCTTCGAGATCGTGTCCCGGAGCTACGGGCGGCGGGTGCTCATCCCCGCCTACGCCTCCCTCGTCGTGCGGCGGGCCTGAGCGGCCGACGACGGCGACCGGGCGGCGCTCAGCGGAGCGCGGCCTGGAGCGCCCGGATGTGCGCGCCGAGCGACCCGGACGCGAGGAGTCCCGCGCCGAGAGGCCCGGACGGGTCGGTCCCGAGGAGCGGGAGGCGGCCGAGCGCCGCCCGCACGTCGGCCGAGGCCCGGTCGAGCTGCCACGCGAGCTCGTCGCTCGACCCGGACGCCGTCGCGGCATACGCCGCCGCGCCGAGGGCGTGGGCGCCCATGTGGGCGACGC
>JAEWKY010000224.1 GCA_023457615.1 Actinomycetes bacterium
GAGTAAGCGCCATGTGGCGGAGCAACCCGGGGCAGGGCCGGGCTAGGAGACGGCGGTGTGCGCGCCGTGGTGGGTGGCGCGGCGCGCGAGGCGCCGCTCGCGGAAGCCCTCGACCAGCCAGTAGAGCGCCGGCAGCACGAGCAGCGTCAGCAGGGTCGACGACACGAGGCCGCCGGTGACGATGATGCCGAGCGGCTGCGAGATGAAGCCGCCGTGGCCGGTCACGCCGATCGTCATGAAGAACAGCGCGCCGATCGTCGCGAACGCCGTCATGAGGATCGGGCGCAGACGCCGCGCGCCGCCGTGCCGCAGCGCCTGGCGCACGTCCATCCCGCGCTCGCGGTACTGGTTGACGAGGTCGATGAGCACGATCGCGTTCGTGACGACGATGCCGACGAGCATGAGCAGGCCGATGATCGACGCGGCGCCGAACGGGATGCCCGAGACGAGCTGCAGCAGGAACGCACCGGTCGCCGCGAACGGGATCGAGATGAGCAGCAGCAGCGGCTGCCGCAGCGACCGGAACGTCGCGACCATGATCGTGTAGACGATGAGGATCGCCGCGAGCAGCGCGAGGTAGAGCTGCCCGAAGCCCTCCGCCTGGTCGGCCGAGACGCCGCCGACCGTCGCCGAGACGCCGTCGGGGAGGTCGGCATCCCGGATCGCCTGCTCGAGCGCGGGGGTGACCGCGGCGAGGTTGGGCGTCGACGGGGTGACCGTGATCGTCGAGGTGCGGATGCCGCGCTCGGTCGAGATCGTCGCCGGGGCGTCGACCTCGTCGATGGCGGCGAGCTCCGACAGGGCGACGAGGCCCCGCGGGGTCGGGATCTCGAAGTCGCGCAGCTCCTGGAGCGTCACCGGGGCGTTCGGGTCGGTGATGTAGACCGAGAGCACGGTGTCGTCGATCGTCACCGAGCCCACGGCCGCGGGCAGCATCGAGTTGGCGACGATGCCGCCGACGGCGATCTCGGAGAGGCCGTACTCCGCGGCGGTCGCGCGGTCGACGACGATCGCGAGGTACGGCTGCGTGACGGCGAGGTTCGACTCCGCCTGCGAGGTGATGTCGAGCTCCTGCACGTCGGCGAGGAGGTCGTCCGTGGCCGAGGCGAGGGTGTCGGCATCCGCGGCCCGCAGGTCGATCGTGACGTCGCTCGAGAAGCCGCCGCCGCCCGAGCCGACCGAGACCTCGCCGACCCCGTCGAGGTCGTCGAGCGTCGAGGTGACGGTGCGCCGCAGCTCCTCCTGGTCGACGTCCGGATCGGTCGTGATCGAGAACGTCGCGTCGGCGCCGCCGCCGAAGAACGACCGGATCGAGCCGCCGTCGCTGCCGATCGAGACCTGCACGACGTCGATCCCGTCGAGCTCGAGCAGCGCGTCCTCGACCTCCTGGGAGGCCTCGTCGACCCGGTCGAGATTCGACCCCGCGGGGAGGGTCTGCGTGACGGTCATCGTGTTCTGCCCCGAGTCCGACACGAAGTTCGTCGGCACGAGCGTGTAGAGGCCCGCGGTGCCGGCGAGCACGACGGCCGCCGCCGAGAGGGTGACGATCGGATGCCGCAGCGTCCAGTCGAGGGCGGGGAGGTAGGCGCGCTGGAGGCGGGTGGGCTTCTCGAGCTCGTCCTCCTCCGCGACGATCGAGCCGGGCTTCGGCGCCCGCAGGAACCAGGAGGCGAGCACGGGCACGATCGTCAGCGAGACGAAGAGCGACGCGACGAGGGCGATCGTCACCGTGAGCGCGAACGGCCGGAACAGCTCGCCCGTCACGTCGCTCACGAGCGCGATCGGCAGGAACACCGCGACCGTCGTGGCGGTCGACGCGGTGACCGCGGCCGCGACCTCCTTGACGGCGGAGAGGATGGCGTCCCGCTTCTCCTCGCCGAGTGCGAGGTGGCGCTTGATGTTCTCGATCACGACGATCGAGTCGTCGACGACGCGGCCGATCGCGATCGTGAGCGCGCCGAGCGTGAGCACGTTCATCGAGTAGCCCGTGGCCCACATGCCGATGAAGGTGACGAGCACCGACGCGGGGATGGAGATCGCGGTGACGAGGGTCGACCGGATCGAGAGCAGGAAGATCAGGATGACGACGACCGCGAAGACGAGGCCGAGCACTCCTTCGGTCGCGAGGGCCTCGATCGACTGCTCGATGAACGGCGCCTGGTCGAAGACTGCGGTGAACTCGGTGCCGTCGCCGAGCGACTCGGCGAGCGCCGGCAGGGCCGCGGCGATGGCGTGCGAGACCTCGACGGTGTTCGCGGCGGCGGTCTTCGTGATCGAGACGGTGAGCGAGGGGTCGCCGTTGACGCGCGAGATGGCGGTGACGGGGTTGGAGACGATCTCGACCGCGGCGACGTCGCCGATCGTGCGCGCCTCGCGCCCGCCGAGCAGCGGCAGCGCGGCGATCTCGTCGGCGCTCGTGAGCCGCGATCCCGCCTGCACGGTGAGCTCCTGGTCGCCCTCGTCGATCACCCCCGTGGCGAGCAGCACGCCGTTCGCGTCGAGGGCATCCCGGATCGCCTGGTTCGACAGCCCCGCGGCGAGGAGCTCGTCGGTGTCGGGGGTGATCGTGACGCGCTGCCCGCTCGCCCCGGAGAGCGACGCCTCGGCGACGCCCGGGAGGTTCGCGAGGTCGACGATGGTCTCGTCGCGCAGTCGCGCGGAGAGCTCGTCGGCCTCGAGGTCGCTCGTCACGGCGAGCACGACCACCGGGAGGTCGCTCAGCGAGAACGCGACGACCTGCGTGTCGACGGCGTCGGGGAGCTGGTCCTGGATGCGGTTGATCGCGAGCTGGATCTTCTGCTCGGCGCGGGCGAGGTCGGTGCCGTAGGCGAAGGACGCGGAGATCGTCGAGACGCCCGCTCCCGAGCTCGCGGACGTGGCCTCCAGCCCGTCGATGCCCTGGATCGCCGACTCGATCGGCGTCGACACGTCGTTCTCGACGACCTCGGGACCGGCGCCTCGGTAGGTGCTGATGATCGTGAGGTTCGGCAGCGAGATCGACGGGAAGAGCTCCTGCTTGAGCGACGTCAGGGCGATGCCGCCGAAGACGCCGATCACGATCGTGAGCAGGGCGATGAGCGCGCGGTTGCGCAGGCTGAACACCGAGAGCAGGTGCACGGACGTCTCCTCGAGAACAGTGGTGAGAGGGATGCACGCCGCCGTGCACCCGTCGAGTATCCCAAGGGCGGCGGCGGCGACCGTACTCCCGTGGGATGAACGTTTCCCGGGTGGGAGCCGTTGCACGGGCGTTGCAGCGGTCGCGCGGTCGGCTCCCCCGGCATCCGGAGTTCCTACCGTCGGGGTCATGACGACGATCAGATTCCGCGCGGCCCTCGCCGCGACCGCCCTCGCGCCGCTGCTGCTCGCGGGATGCACCGCCTCCGACCCCGCGCCGCTCCCGGTCGAGCCCGACGGCGGGATCGGCACGACCGATCCGCTGACCCTCTCCTACCCCCACCTCATCGACGCCGAGACGGCGGTGCCGCGCTGGCGCGACCTCGGGGAGGCGTTCACGCAGAAGCTCGCGGACTGGGACGCCGTCTGCGCGACGGCCGACATCCTCGACGACGACGCGTGCCGGGAGGAGCTCTCGGGGTTCATCCGCGACGTCAACGGCATCTACCAGGAGTGGTGGGCGATGGACGACGCGAACTGGGACTCGGGCGAGCACTCCGGGCTCGTCGCGCTCGAGCCGACCCGCGACGCGACCCTCGCGGCGCGCGCGTCGTACGACGCCTGGGGCGGCTCGTGGTCGGACGACGCCCCCGCCGAGGCCGAGGCGTTCCACGCCGACCTCACGGTTCTCGACGACGCGTTCACGGCCTGGCGGGGGTGATCGGGATGTCGGGCGCCGTCGACGCGCGCGAGGCCGACCTCGTGCTCGAGCGCCTCAACCTCCCCATGCTGCTGCTCGACCTCGGCTCGATCGAGGCGATCCAGCGTGACGATGCCGAGCGTCGGCTGCGCGCGCAGGTCGCCTTCGAGGGACCGGTGGGGGTGGATGCCGTCGCCGCCGTCGTCGGGCGCCTTCTGCGGGTGCCGCTCGTCACGCGCGTCACGGTCGACCGCACCGACCACTGGGGCGTCGCGGAGCTCGTCACGACGTGCCGGGTGGCGCTCGCCCCGGGCGACTGGGAGCTGCGACTCGACCTCGTCGATCGCGCGACCTTGCAATGACGTTGCAGAACCGGCCGGGCCCCCAGGGGTCCGGCCGGTTCGTCCCTACAGTGGCGGCATGGCCTTCCGCCTCACCCTCTTCGGCACCCTCCAGGCGACCCTGGACGGCGAGCCGCTGCCCATCCGCGGCGACATCCCGCGGGCGATCGTCGCACGGCTCGGCGTCGAGCCCGGCGAGATCCTGACCGCGGAGCAGCTCGTCGCCGAGCTCTGGGACGACCCGCCGCCCACCGTGCTGTCGAGCCTGCGCGCGCACATCTCCCGGCTGCGCGGCGGCGGCTGGGACGCCGTGCTCGGCGGCGGACGGCGGGGGTACTCCCTCGACGTCGAGCCCGACGCGATCGACGTCGTCGCCTACCGCCGTCTCGCCACGGGCGAGGCCGGCGGCAGCGGCGGCGCACGGAGCGACGACCTCGCCGCCGCCGAGAAGCTCTGGCGCGGCACTCCCTTCGCGGGCCTGACCGAGTTCCCGTTCGTCGCCCCGCGCGTCGAGCAGCTCGAGACGCTCCGCCGCTTGGCGCTGCTCGAGCTCGGCCGGGCCCAGCTCGAGCGCGGCGATCACGGCTCGGTGCCGCAGACCCTCGCACCCGTGCTCGAGGCGCGGCCCGACGACCCCGAACTGCTCGGCCTGTTCGTGCGGTCGCTCGCCCGCGCGGGTCGCACGGCCGAGGCGCTCGGCGCGCTCGACGCCCACCGCGCGCGCGTCGTCGGGCAGCTCGGTCTCGAGC
>JAEWKY010000225.1 GCA_023457615.1 Actinomycetes bacterium
GGCCGGAGCCGGGCCCTTCCGAGGCAGCGGGTGCCTCGATCCGGCGTCGCCGCCGGAGTCTCTCAGACCGGACGCGTGGTCGGGTCGTCGACCTCGGTCACGCGCTGCTGCACGCGCTCGCCGGTCACCGAGTCGGTGCCCGTGCGGGTCGTGCTGACCGCCTGGCGGCGGCGGGCGAGCAGGACGAGCCCGATGATGAACGTGATGAGGCCCGCACCCATGAGGATGTAGCCCACCATGTCGAGGTTGATGAAGCCGGTCTCGAAGTTGAGGGCGAAGACCAGGATCGCGCCGATGACGAACAGGACGACACCAGTACCGATGCTCATGATCGCTTTCTCCTTCCGGTGCGACCCGACGGCCGCATCCGGGTTCCACGCTAGGGAGGCGCGACGTTCGGCGAGTACGGCTTGACTTCCCAGGGAATCCCCCGGTTGAGACATGCTCAGGCCGTCATGCCTCCCTCGACGGGCAGCACCGTCCCCGTCGTCTGGCTCGCCCGGTCGCTCAGCAGCCAGGCGGCGGCGTTCGCGACCTCCGTGCCCGTGCCGATCTTGTGGAGGGGCATGACGGCGAGGCGCTTGTCCATCGCCGTCGGGTCCTTCTCGAGCATGGCGTCGATCATCGCCGAGCGGGTCGGTCCGGGGGCGACCGAGTTCACCCGGATGCCGAGCGGCCCGTTGTCGTGCGCCGCGCTGCGGGTGAGGCCGATGACAGCGTGCTTGGTCGCCTGGTACGCCCCGAGCCCCGTGTTGCCCTTGTAGCCGCCGACGCTCGAGGTGTTGACGATCGCGCCGGAGCCCTGGGCGCGCATGACCCGCAGCTCCTCGCGCAGACACAGCCAGACCCCCTTCACGTTGACCTCCATGACGCGGTCGAAGTCGTCCTCGGAGATCTCGTGCAGCAGGCCGACCTGGCCGATGCCGGCGTTGTTGAACGCGCCGTCGAGCCGACCGTACGCGGCCACCGTCTCGTCGACCATCCGGGCGACGTCGTCGCCCGACGTCACGTCGCCCACGACGACGCGCACCTCGTGGCCGTCGGTCCGCAGCTCCTCCGCGAGCGCCTCGAGGGCGTCGCCCGAGCGGGCGGCGAGTACGAGCCGCGCCCCCTCGTCGGCGAACACGCGGGCGGCCTCCACTCCGATCCCCGTGCTCGCGCCGACGATCAGCACGGCCTTGCCGTCGAGCAGTCCGGTCATGTCTGTCTCCTCAGTCTCGGAAGGCGAGCGGCTCGCCCAGGTATGCGCTCAGTCGGGTGGTCTCGGCCTCGGTGAGGGCGCGCGGGCGCCGCGTCGCGAGATCCATGATGACGACCGTGACGCGCGCGATGAAGTACTGGATGCCGTCGCCGTCGCCCACCCGGCACTCCATCGTCACGGCGCGGCCCGCGGCCTTCGAGAGCCAGACGTCGGCGTACACGGTCTGGCCGGCGTAGGGCATCTCCGCGGTGTACTCGAAGCGCTGGCTCACGGTCATCGTGAAGGTGTCGGTGCCGAGCAGCGCGAGCACGGGCGGCGGTCCGGGCGGGAAGTGCTCGGGCTTCTCCGGCAGGCCGAGCACGCGGATGCGGGCCTCCTCGGCCAGGCGCACGGCGGCGACGTTGTTGATGTGCCGGTACTGGTCGGTGTCGGCCCAGCGCAGCTCGAGCGGGACGCGGAGGGGCGCGCTCACGATCGCTCCGTACCGAACCGTACGGTACGGCCTGCCGTCACGGCGGCGGCCGCGGCGGCGCCCAGGAGGCTCGCGTCGTTGCTCATCATCGTGAAGTCGAAGCCCGCGTCGACGGCCGCCTGCACGGTGGCGGCCGTGGCTCCGCCGGCGTTGCCGATCGGCAGGCCGGCGGAGCGCGCGTCCCGGACCGCGCCGGCGATGAGCTCGACGACCTCCGGGGCGCTCTCGGCGAGGCCCAGGCTCGTCGAGAGGTCGGCGGCGCCGACGAGGAGGGCGTCGACGCCGGGCACCGCGGCGATCGCGGCGGCATTGCGCGCTGCCTCGGCGCTCTCGAGCTGCGGGATGAGCACGACCTCCTCGTTGCCGTAGCGGAGGTACTCCTCGCGCGGCAGCGCGCCCCAGGCTCCCGCCCGACTCGTGCCCCCGACGCCGCGGGTGCCGCGCGGGGCGAAGCGCACCGCCGCGGCCGCCGCCGCCGCCTGCTCCGCCGTGTCGACGTGCGGCAGCATGACGCCCTCCGCGCCCGCGTCGAGGATGCGCTGCACGAGTCCGCCGTCGAGCGACGGGATGCGCACGATCGGCGACACCCCGGTGAGCAGGGCCGTGCCGATGTGGCGATAGGCCGTCTCGAGGTCCATCGCGGAGTGCTCGAGATCGATGACGGCGAAGTCGAAGCCGGCGAGCGCGACGAGCTCCATGCTCTCCATCGCGGGCAGCTTCACCCACGTGCCGATCGCCGGCCCCTCCGCGCGACGCAGCGCCGCCCGGAAGAGCGAGTGCCGCGGCATCCCGGCCATCAGTTCCCCTCGGGGATGCCGACCCCCGGCTTCGCGGGGTAGTCGGCCGCGTTGACGACCCAGCCCGAGGTCGAGAAGTCGACCCGCGGCGGCGAGAAGATGTCGATGAGCTGCTGGTGCGACCCGATGCCCTGCGTCGTGTGCACCGTCGGCGGCGGGATGACGCACACCGACGGCGTCGCGATCTCGCGGCTCTCGTCGGGCCGCCACTGCGTCGAGTCCGGCCCCCACGGATAGCGGATGTGGTGCACGAAGCTGCCCTTCACGGCGAGCGAGAGCTGCTCGAAGTCGTCGTGGAAGTGCGGCGAGAGCTTGAGCGGGTCGCGCGGGCCGGGCTCCTCGGCGAGGAAGTTCACCATCATGTTGGTCGTGCGGAAGATGCGGCCGAAGCGCCCCGTCACGAGGGGGTGGTCGGCGAGCCGGTAGACCCGCAGGCGGAACCCGTCGACCGGGTCGGGCCACGCGCCGAGCGGCGCCGCGCGCAGATCGGGCTCGGCGTAGGCCCCGGCGTTGAGCGCCGCCTCGCGCAGGTCGTCGGCGACGACCGAGAACAGCCGGATGAGGATGCCGTCCTCGAGCACCTCGACGGACGAGTCGCCGGGCGGCACGACGACGAACGCCTCCTCGCGCACCTCCTCGACCGCGTCCCCGGCCGTCACCCGCACCGCCGCGCTCTCCGAGTACTGCAGGAGGGCGTACTCGTCGGGCTGACCGGAGCGGGCGAGCACATCCCCCGCCTTCGCCTCGGTGTAGGCGAGCACGAGCGTCGCGCTGCGGGCGAGCCAGGTGCGACCGCCCCGCTCCGTCGTCGAGGTCGGCGGATGGGTGAGGAACTCGATCCACTGCGACGGCTTGATCGGGGTCGAGGGGTCGACGGAGACGGTCGGCGCGGTGACGGCGAGGTTCGAGCGGACGTCGTCGGCGGCGTACTGGGTGGACATGCTGTTCCTTCGGGCGGAGCGGGTCAGAGGGTGACGCCGGACAGGCCCTTGAGCCCGAGCATCCGGCGTGCGTCGTCGGGGGTCGCGATCTCGCGCCCGAGGTCCTCGACCACGGCGCGGATCTTCGACACCTGCTGGGCGTTGCTCTCGGCGAGGCGGCCCTTGCCGATCCACAGGCTGTCCTCGAGGCCGACGCGCACGTGGCCGCCGAGCCACGCGGCGTGGGTCGCGAACTCGAACTGCGCGCGGCCGGCGGCGAACGCGGAGAACTGGTAGTCGGACCCGAAGAGCTTGTCGGCGATCGCGACCATGTGGGTGAGGTTGGCGTGATCGGCGCCGATGCCGCCGAGGATGCCGAAGACGCCCTGGATCATGAACGGCGGCTCGACGAGCCCCTTCTCGACGAAGTAGGCCAGCGAGTAGAGGTGGCCGATGTCGTAGCACTCGAACTCGAAGCGCGTGCCGCGCTCCTGTCCGAGCGAACGCAGCACGTGCTCGATCGTGGCGAACGAGTTGATGAACGGGTGGCTGTACGTGCCCAGCACGTACGGCTTCTCCCAGTCGTGCTTCCACTCGGTGACCTTGTCGGCGATGCCCGAGTAGACGAAGTTCATCGAGCCCATGTTGAGACTCGCGAGCTCCGGGGAGAACCGGAGGGCGCCGGCGAGGCGCTCCTCGATCGTCATCTGCGACGAGCCGCCCGTCGACATGTTGATCACGACGTCCACCTCGTCGAGGATCGCCGGGATGATCTGCTCGAAGACCCCGGCCTCGAAGGCCGGGCGGCCGTCGGGATGGCGGGCGTGCAGATGGATGATCGCCGACCCCGCCGCCGCCGCCTCGAGCGAGGCCTGCACGACCTGCTCGGGCGACAGCGGCAGGTAGTCGCTCTGCGACGGCACGTTGACACTGCCCGTGACGGCCGTGCTGATGATGACCTTGTCGGCGCGCTGCATCCCCGTCACTTCGCCTTCGGCGAGTCCTCGAGACCGAGGAGGTAGGCCGTGTTGTGGCAGATCATCTGCCGCACGTCCTTCTCCGAGATCCCGTGGTCGAGCAGCTGGCCGATGACCTGGATGTAGCCGTCGACCGGGTAGGGGTTGGCGAGCTGGCCGAGGTCGGAGTCGATCACGGTGCGCTCCGGGCCGATCCGCTCGATCCACGAGATCAGGCGGGAGATCGGCCACCCGGGCGCTGGGACGCCCGGGTGGTACATGGACATCTCGTGCTCGACGAAGGCGCCGTAGGAGAGGAGCTCCTCGACGTCGCCGTCCGAGGCGCCGATGATGAAGTCGGGGTGGTGCAGGAGGAGGCGCTTGACGCCGTTCTCCTTCGCGGTGGCGAAGAACGCCTTCTGCGAGTCGACGTCGAGGTGACCGCCGGTGAGCATGATGTCGGCCTCGGCGACGAGCTGCGTGACCCGCACCGTCTCGGCGGAGACGTTGCCGGCGGCGTCGTAGATCGACTCCTCCTTCTCCTCGAGGTTGGAGCCGGCCGTGGGGAACCCGTCGTCGTGGCTGTGCGCCTCGATGTGGCGGGCCGCGGAGACCGTCGGGCCCCACACCGCCTTGCCGCCCATCTGGATCGCGACCGCGACGGCCGACGGGTTGACGCCGCCGACCTCGGAGTTGAGGGCGACGCCGCCGTACGCGGGGGTCGGGGCGTCCTTGAGCAGGTCGCGCTGCGCGAGCAGGTCGAAGACGGTGTTGTGGTGATGCGACTTGATGAGGATCGCGCGCATGCCGATCTTCGCGGCGTCGTACGAGGCCTCGACGTGGTTGAGCTTGCGCGGGAACGGGCTCGGGCCCGAGTGCGTGTGCAGGTCGACGGCGCCGTTCAGCACCTTGAGAAGGGCGGGGGACGGCGTGGGCCGGGCGTCGGGAGCGTCCATCCGACAACCTCCTTGTGTTCGGATTACGTGAAGTGGTGTTCACCATATGACACACGATGCGGATTGTCCATTGCGCGATGTGAACGTGATCCGCCCTCACGCTCGGAGTTGACGTGGCCGACCCGGGTGTTCTACCGTTCAGAATCTGAAACACGTGGTTACGATCCGAACACCACACCCGGAACACCGCGCAACCGATCTCGACGAGGAGGTGGAGATGGAACCCGACGCCGACCGCGACGCCCTCGTCTCCGCGCTCCCCGACGTCGAGAAGGGCTCGATCCAGTCGATCGACCGCGCCGCCGCCGTGCTGGCCCTGCTCGATCAGGACACCCGGGCGCTCTCGCCCGCCATCGTCGCCGAGCGGCTCGGCCTCAACCGCACGACCGCGCACCGCTACCTGCAGTCGCTGCAGGGCTCGGGGTTCCTCGACGCCGGCTACGGCCTCGGCCCGATCTTCGACCAGCTCTCGGCGCTCATCTCCGGACGGCAGCAGATCCTCAGCGTCGCGCCCGGCATCATGCGCCGGCTCTCGGACGCGACCGGCTCGACGTGCGTGCTCAGCATGCTCGGCCGGTCCGGGGCCGTCGTGACCCTCGTCGAGGAGGCGAGCCGGGGCACCATCATCCTGACCGTCAAGGTCGGCACCAACCTCGAGGAGCGCGCCGCGCAGTCGCGCGTGCTGCTCGCCTTCCAGTCCGACCCGGGCGTCGTGAGGCGCGTGCACGCCGGGCTGACGCCCGCCGAGGCGCGCGTCGAGACGGCGGAGCTCGCGCGGGTGCGTCGCGAGCGCATCGCCTGGGGAGACCTCGGCCGCATCGGCCTCGCCTCGGTCGCCGCCCCCGTCTTCGGCGCGCACGACATCCAGGCCGCGATCGCGCTCATCGGCACGAGCGCCGTGCTCTCCGCCGAGGAGGAGCCCGGCGCCGAGAAGGTGCGCCTGCTCCGCGAATCGGCCGACGAGCTCAGCAGCCTGTTGGCACCCTAGAACCGAACGACACCGAGGAATCATGACGACGACGACACCGACCAGGCGCCCACGCCCCGCGTGGCTGCTGCTCGTGCCGGCCCTCGCGCTGCTCACCGGCGTGCTGCTGCTGCCGCTCGCGCAGAGCTTCCTGCGCAGCATCTCGGCCCCGGACTTCACGCTCGACCACTACGCGCGCCTCTTCACCGACGGCGTGACCCTCACCGTGCTCGGGCGCACGGCATCCACCGCCCTCATCGTGACGATCGTCGCGTTCCTGCTCGGGTACCCCTACGCGTACTTCATGACCCGCGTGGGCGACCGCACCCGCGCCGTGCTGCTCGTGGTCGTGCTCATCCCGTTCTGGACCTCGGTCATGGCGCGCAACTTCGCCTGGCTCGCCATCCTGCAGCGCAACGGCCCCGTGCACACCGCGCTCACCTGGCTCGGCCTCGGCGACGTGCAGCTCGTCGGATCGCAGATCGGCGTGACCATCGCGATGAGCCAGGTGTTGCTGCCGTTCATGGTGCTCCCGCTGTTCAGCGCGCTCTCCGGCATCGACAGGAAGCTGCTGCTCGCCGCCCGCGGTCTCGGCTCCTCGCCGCTCGTCGCGTTCTGGAAGGTCTACTGGCCGCTCTCGCGCGGCGGCGTCGTCGCGGGTCTGATCCTCGTCTTCACGCTCAGCCTCGGCTTCTACGTCACCCCCGCGCTGCTCGGCTCGCCGCAGCAGTCGCTCATCGCCCAGCTGCTCGCGACCCGCACGACGCAGCTGCTCGACTTCGCCGGCGCCGGCGCGCTCGGGATGCTCGTGCTCGTCGTCACCCTCGTGCTCGTCGCCTGGGCCAACCGCGTCGGCGGCACGATCTCCGCGATCGGCGTCGTCGCCACCTCCGGATCGAAGGGACGCTGATGAGCACCGACACCGCGTACGTGCGCGCCGGCAAGCCGGGTCGCCGCCGTCGTGACCGCAGCGTCGATCCCATCCCGGTCTGGCAGTGGGTCGTCGGCATCGCCGTCGCGATCTACTTCATCCTGCCGACGCTCTTCGTGATCCCGATGAGCTTCGGCGGCGCCGGGGCCTTCCAGTTCCCGCCGAAGCAGTTCTCGCTCGACCTGTACGTCAACTTCTTCACGAACCCGAAGTGGATCGGGTCGCTCGGCAACTCCCTGCTCGTCGCCCTGCTGGCCTCGCTGCTCGCGACCACCGTCGGCACGGCCGCCGCGCTCGGACTGAACCAGCTCACCGGCCGCCTCTCGCAGTTCGTGCGCACCCTGCTGATGGTCTCGATGGTCACCCCGGCGATCGTCGTCGCGGTCGCCGTCTACGTCTCCTTCCTGCAGTGGAAGCTCGTCGGCTCGATCGGCGGCTACGTGCTGGCCCACGCCGCGATCGGCGTGCCGTTCGTGCTCGTGTCCGTGACGAGCGCCCTCGGGGGCTTCGACCGGAAGCTGCTGCGCGCATCCGCGTCGCTCGGCGCCTCGCCGCTGCGCACGTTCCTGCGCGTCACGCTGCCGCTCATCAGCCGCGGTGTGCTCACCGGCGCGGTGTTCGCGTTCGTGACGTCGCTCGACGAGGTCGTCATCGCGCTCTTCCTGCGCTCGCCGTTCTTCCAGACCCTGCCCGTGCAGATGTACACCGCCGTGACCGTCGAGGTCGATCCGACGATCGCCGCGGCGTCGAGCCTCGTCGTCGTCTCGGTGACGCTGCTGCTGCTCGTCCCCCTGCTCGTCCGACGCACGAAGCGCCGATAGGAGATACCGATGCCTACGCAAGCCCCACCCGCCGCGCCCGCGACCGACACCCGTCAGGGCACGCAGATCCGTCTCGAGCACGTGACGAAGGACTACGGCCTCGCCGTGCCCGCCGTCGACGACATCTCGCTCACCATCGAGCCGGGCGAGTTCATGACCCTCCTCGGCCCCTCGGGCTCGGGCAAGACGACGACCCTCAACCTCATCGCGGGGTTCGAGTCGCTCAGCGCGGGCACGATCTCGCTCAACGGCGCCGACGTCGGCAAGCTCCCCCCGCACAAGCGCGACCTCGGGATGCTGTTCCAGAACTACGCGCTCTTCCCGCACATGACCGTCGTGCAGAACGTCGCCTATCCGCTGCGCGAGCGCCGGCTGCCGAAGGACGTCATCCGCGAGAAGGTGCAGGCCGTGCTCGAGCTCGTGCAGCTCACCGGACGCGACGACAACTACCCGTCGCAGCTCTCGGGCGGCCAGCAGCAGCGCGTGGCCCTCGCCCGCGCGATCGTCTTCGACCCGAAGGCGCTCCTGCTCGACGAGCCGCTCGGCGCGCTCGACCGCAACCTGCGCGGCGCGCTGCAGGCGGAGATCCGTCGCATCCATCGCGAGGTCGGGTCGACGTTCGTCTTCGTGACGCACGACCAGGAGGAGGCGATGAACCTCTCCGACCGCATCGCGCTGTTCAACACGGGGCGCATCGAGCAGGTCGGCAGCCCGGAGGAGCTCTACCGCTCGCCCGAGACGCTGTTCACCGCGCGCTTCCTCGGCGACTCGAACGTGTTCGAGCTCGGCGCGGGCGTCACGGGGACCTCGACCGGCTGGGACGGCGCGACCTGGTCGGTCGACCCGGCCGGCGTCGCGACGCACCCGGGAGTGCTCACGAACGCGGCGGTCGTCGTCCGTCCGGAGGATCTCGGGATCGCGGCCTCGGCGGCGAAGGCCCCCGCGGGATCGAACACCGTGCCCGCCGTCGTCACCGACGTCGAGTACATGGGCTCGTACCGCACCGCCATGCTCGCGCTCGGCTCGTCCGGCGTGAAAGGTCGCGCGCGTCTCGACGCGTTCGACTCCACCCTGTCCATCGGCGACGAGGTCGTGGCGCACTGGCGCCCCGAGCGTCAGCGCATCGTCGCCGCCTGAAAGACGTCGCGGATCTCCCGACCCGCGATCCCCGACGGCTGGGACTCCGTCGAGAACTCCACAAGTGAATCCCCACGCAATCCATGACACGGAGGAAATGACAAAGATGTCCCGATCCAAGAAGCTCCTCATCGGGGTGAGCCTCGTCGCGACCGTCGGCCTGCTGGCCGGCTGCGGCGGCGCGCCCGAGCCCAGCGAGACCGACACCGGCATCGGCGAGCCGCAGACGATCACCTACGTCGGCTACGGCGGCGCCGGGCAGGACGCCCAGATCCAGGCCTGGCAGGTGCCCTACACGCAGGCGAACCCCAACATCACGTTCGTCAACACCTCGCCGCCCGACGTGGCGCAGGTGAAGGCGCAGGTCGAGGCCGGCGCCGTGCTGTGGGATGTCCTCGCGACGGCCCCGTACGCGGCCGAGCAGAACTGCGGCACGCTCTTCGAGCCGCTCGAGATCGAGCTGACCGTCGACGAGGCCGACCTCGTCCCGGGCAGCGTCGGCGAGTGCTACACGGCCAACTGGATCAACGCGACCCCGATGGCCTACCGCACCGACGCGTTCCCCGACGGCGGACCGGAGAGCATCGAGGACTTCTTCGACCTCGAGAAGTTCCCGGGCCAGCGCGGATTCGCGACGAACCTGCAGAACGGCATCCTCGAGTACGGCGCGCTCGCGAACGGCGCCGACCCCGAGGACATGTACCCGCTCGACGTCGACTCGGCGCTCGAGGGTCTCGACACGATCCGCTCGTCGACGACCTTCGCCCCGAACATCGGCGCGCTGCAGCAGGCCGTCACGGCCGGCCAGGTCGACGTGTTCTTCCTGCCGGACTCGCGTCTCGTGCCGATGCTCAAGGAGGGCCAGGACCTCACGATCGTCTGGGACGTGACCGTCGCCTCGATCAACGCGTTCGCGGTGCCGAAGGGCTCGACGAAGAAGGCGGCCGTGGAGCAGTTCCTCGCGCACGTCATGGAGCCGGCGCAGGTCGCGAAGATCTCGGAGCTGCTCGGCGTCGCGCCGATCAACCTCGCGGCCGAGCTCGACCTCGACGAGTTCGCGGCCCAGGTGGAGGTCTACAACCCCGACACCAACCCGGGGATCACCGTGCTGCAGGACATCCCCTGGTACACGGAGAACTTCAACCAGGCCACCGAGAAGCTCACCACCTGGCTCGCGGGCTGACCCCGTGACCACGCGACCCCCCGCCGACGGGACTCCCCCGCACGGCGGGGGGTCGCACCCGTCCTACGACTCGCTGCCCGGCGGCGCGAGCTGGCAGCACTTCGGGCCGGGCGACGAGCTCGGCACCATCAACTTCCTCACCCCCGCGCGGGTCGCCGCGGCCGCCGCGCTCATCCGCACCGGCGCGCGGTTCGGCCTCGACTACGCGGTGGATGCCTTCGAGCCCTACCCCACCGGCACGCGCCGTCCGCTCGTGCACAACGTCTTCTCCAACAACGAGTTCCATCGCGACGACTGGGTGGACTCCTTCTATCTCCAGTCGTCGTCGCAGCTCGACGCGTTGCGCCATATCGGCCAGCCGGGCCGCGGGTTCTACGGCGGCCTCGCGCCCGAGCAGAACACGCCCGACTCGACCGCGCTCGGCATCCAGTCCTACGCGCGGGCCGGCATCGCGGGACGCGGCGTGCTGCTCGACCTGCCGCGCTACTTCGAGGACGCCGGGCTCGACTACTCGGTCGAGAGCACGGTCGCGATCGACGGCCCGATGCTCGACCGCATCGCCGAGGCGCAGGGCGTGACCTTCTCCGGCGGCGAGCTGCTGCTGCTGCGCACCGGCTGGGCGGAGCGCTACCTCGCCAAGACGCCCGAGGAGCGCGCGGCGACGCCGTGGCGGCTCTCGCCCGGGCTCGCGCAGAGGACGAACGTGCTGCGCTGGCTGTGGGACCACGAGATCGCCCTCGTCGCCGCCGACAACCTCGCCGTCGAGGCCGATCCGGTGCTCGAGAGCGACTTCCGCTCGCCCGACGACGTGCCGCCCCTGCGCGGCGTGGATCACGCCGGGATGCTGCATCGACCGCTCATCGCGCTGCTCGGCATGGCGATGGGCGAGCTGTGGCGGCTCGACGAGCTCGCGGCCGCGTGCGCCGAGGACGGCGTGCGCGAGTTCTTCCTCACCGTGAAGCCGCTCCACCTCCCGGGCGGCGTCGGCTCCCCGCCGAACGCGATCGCGATCAGGTAGCCCGCCGCGCGGCGCGGATGCTTGACTGGGCGCGATGCCGAAGCCGACAGATCCCGACGCCGACGACCGCGGACCGATCCAGTCGATCGACCGCGCCGCGGCCGTGCTCGGGCTGTTCGACGAGAACACCCGCACCCTCACGGCCTCGCTCGTCGCGTCGCGACTGGGGCTGAACCGCACGACGGCGCACCGCTATCTGCACGCGCTCCAGGGTGCGGGATTCCTGTCGGCGGGCAACGGGCCGGGGCCCCTCGTCGACCAGCTCTCCTCGCTCGTCTCGACGCGGCAGCAGATCCTGACGCTCGCGCCGCCCATCCTGCGCCGGCTCTCGGACAAGGCCGGTCTCACCGCGGTGCTGAGCTTCCTCGGCCGCGGGGGCGCGGTCGTGACGCTCGTCGAGGAGGCGCCGGAGGGCACCATCCTGCTCACCGTGCGCATCGGCACCGTGCTCGAGCCGCGCGCCGCGCAGTCGCGCGTGCTGTTCGCGTACCACTCCGACCCGGCGGTCGTGTCGCGCGCGCTCGCGACGCTGCCGCCCGCCGAGGCCCGCGACGAGCAGGCCGAGCTCGCGAAGGTGCGGCGCGACGGCCTCGCCTGGGCCGACCTGCGCCGCTACGGCCTCGAGTCGGCCGCCGCCCCCGTCTTCGGAGCGGGTCACGACGTCGTCGCCGCGATCGGCGTGCTCGGCACGACGGCCCTGCTCGGCGGTGCCGAGGGCGAGCCGCGTCTCGCCGCCCTGCGCGCCGCGGCCGAGGAGCTCAGCGACGCCCTCGCGGGATGACCCCCGGCGCCCCTCGGCTCGATGTACTCGGCTGCCGGATGTGCGTTTCTCCGGAGTTTCTCGGGCCGCTCCCTCGCGAGCCCCGGGATCGCTGGGCTGTGAACCCTCACCTCCGGAGAAACGAACCCATTCTCCGGAGAAACGCGCTACACCCCCGGCGGCGTGGCCCGGGCGGCAGCCTCGGCGGCGGCGGGGAGAGCGGCCTGGATGCGGTCGAGCGCGGCGTCGTCGTGCGCGGCCGTGAGGAACCACGCCTCGAACGCCGACGGCGGCAGCGCCACCCCGGCGTCGCGCATCGCGTGGAAGAAGGGAGGGTATCGCCAGACCTCCTGGTCGCGGGCGTCGTCGTAGTCCCGGATCTCGTCCGATCGGAACGCGACCGAGAACAGCGACCCCGCGCGCGGCAGCACGTGGGCGACCCCCGCGGCGTCGAGCGCCTCGTGCACGGCCTCCGAGACCGCGAGGGATGCCGCGTCGACCGCCGCATACACCTCCGGCGTCGCGAGGCGGAGGGTCGCGAGGCCGGCGGCGACGGCGAGCGGATTGCCGCTCAGCGTCCCGGCCTGGTACACCGGGCCTTCGGGCGCGAGGAGGTCGAGCAGGGCCGCGGGGCCGCCGAGGGCGGCGAGCGGCATCCCTCCTCCGATCACCTTGCCGAAGGTGACGAGATCGGGCGTCCACTCGGTCGACCCCGTGACGCCCGACGCCTCGAGCCCCCACCATCCGGCCGCCCCGACGCGGAACCCGGTGAGCACCTCGTCGAGGATGAGCAGCGCGCCGTGCTCCCGCACGAGCAGCGCGAGCGCGCCGTTGAACCCCGGCAGCGGGGCGAGCACCCCGGCGTTCGCGCCCGCGGCCTCGGTGATGACGGCGGCGATGCGGCCGGGATGCGCGGCGAAGGCATCCCGCACGGCATCGAGGTCGTTGTACGGCAGCACGAGGGTGAGGCCCGCGACGTCGGCCGGCACCCCCGCCGACCCGGGCAGCGCGAAGGTCGCGAGACCCGAGCCCGCCTCGGCGAGCAGCCCGTCGGAGTGCCCGTGATAGTGCCCGGCGAACTTGACGATCACGTCGCGTCCAGTCGCGGCGCGCGCGAGGCGGATCGCCGTCATCGTCGCCTCGGTGCCCGTCGACACCATCCGCAGCTTCTCGACGAGCTTCGTGCCGCGCACGGTCAGGCGGTCGACGACGAGCTCGGCGAGCTCGGCCTCCGCGGGGGTCGACGCGCCGAACGAGAGTCCGCGCGCGGCCGCCTCCTGCACGGCGGCGACGACCTCCGGATGCGCGTGCCCGAGCAGCGCCGGACCCCACGACGCGACGAGGTCGACGTACTCGCGCCCCTCGACGTCGGTGACGGTGGCTCCGCGCGCCGACACGAGAGCGAGCGGGGTGCCGCCGACCGACCGGTGCGCACGCACGGGCGAGTTCACCCCGCCGGGGATGACGGCCTGAGCGCGGGTCGCCGACTCGGAGTTGGTCGTCACGTGCGGTTCCACCGCTCCGCCGCCTCGACCGCCCAGTAGGTGAGCACGGCATCCGCGCCCGCCCGCCGGATGCCGGTGAGCGTCTCGTCGATCGCGCGCTCGCGGTCGATCCAGCCGTTCGCGGCGGCCGCCTCGACCATCGCGTACTCCCCCGAAACCTGATACGCCCAGACGGGCACGGGTGAGGTCGCGGCGGTGTCGGCGAGCACGTCGAGGTACGACATGGCCGGCTTCACCATCACGATGTCGGCGCCCTCCTCGAGGTCGAGCGCGACCTCGCGCGCCCCCTCGCGACGATTCGCGGCGTCCAGCTGGTAGCTGCGGCGGTCGCCGTGCAGCTGTGACTCGACGGCGTCGCGGAAGGGGCCGTAGAACGCCGACGCGTACTTCGCCGCATAGGCGAGGATCGCGACGTCCTGCCGCCCGGCGGCGTCGAGCACGGCGCGCACCGCGGCGACCTGACCGTCCATCATCCCGCTCAGCCCGACGAGGTGGGAGCCCGCCTCGGCCTGCGCGAGCGCCATCTCGCGGTAGCGCACGAGGCTCGCGTCGTTGTCGACCCGCCCGGCGGCGTCGAGCACGCCGCAGTGGCCGTGGTCGGTGAACTCGTCGAGGCACAGGTCGGTCTGCACGACGAGGGAGTCCCCGGCCTCGGCGACGGCGACGCGGGTGGCGACGTTGAGGATGCCCTCCGGATCCGTCGCGCCCGTGCCGGTGGCGTCGCGCCGCTCCGGCACGCCGAACAGCATGACGCCGCCGATCCCCGCGGCGGCGGCCCTCGCCACCTCGGCCTTCAGGGAGTCGAGGGAGTGCTGCACGACGCCCGGCATCGACGCGATCGGGAGCTTCTCGGACGCGCCCTCGCGCACGAAGAGCGGCAGGATCAGCTCGGCCGGATGCACGCGCGTCTCGGCGACGAGACGGCGCCACGCGGGGGTGGCCCGCAGGCGGCGAGGACGGATGACGGGCACGACGTGTCCCATGCTCAACCCTTCAGAGGTGCGAGCTCGGCGGCGCCGTTCTCGAGGAGTTCGTCGGCGACGCGCCCGGCCAGCTCGCCCGCCGGGTCCGTCGCGTCGGCGACGTAGAGCGCGTGCGAGGCGGTGAGCCGCGCCGACCCGTCGGGGGCGTAGACGCGCCCGGAGAGGAACATCATGCCGTCCTCGAGGAACGCGTGCGCCGCGATCGGGGCGGAGCAGCCGGCCTCGAGGCGCGCGAGCACGCCGCGCTCGGCCTCGGCGGCGAGACGCGAGGGCGTGTGGTCGAGCTTCGCCGCGAGCCGCGTCTCGCCCGCACGCGTCTCGACCGCGAGGGCCCCC
>JAEWKY010000226.1 GCA_023457615.1 Actinomycetes bacterium
GAACAGCTCGTGCGCGATCCGTCCGCCCTCGTCCGCGGTCGCCGCGACGCGTGAGCTCCAGCCCACGGACGACGCGAGCTGCAGCCGGTAGTCGTCCGACGGCAGGGCGAGCCCGTCGGTGCCCCACCGCGACGCGAGCAGCTCGAACGTCGCGATCGTGTCGTTCCCGTCGCGGGTCAGGATGCCGTCCACCCGCGCCCGGCGACCCTCGAGCCGCGCCGCGGACACGTCGCCCTCGAGCCGCACCCGGAGCGTCGCGCCGTCGGCCGTCTCGATCGTCGCGTCCGGACGTGCCGTCACCGGCGCCGCGGCGGCAGTCCCGCCGCTCACACGCGCGAGCACCTCGTCGAGCACCCGCTCGGTCGCGCTGCCGGGCGCGAGGTCGACGTACTCAGACGCGAGCCAGGCGGCGTGCCGCAGAGCGTCGGGGTCGCCGTCGAGCGCCGACTCGAGCAGCGCGAGCGCCCCGTTCCAGCCCGAGGCGTAGCGACCCCCGCTGAACTCACGGTAGCCGTCGTAGAGGCCGCGGCGCTTGGCGTACTGCTCCAGGTCGGCGGCGAGGAACACCGTCGGCCGGCCGAGCAGCGAGAAGTCGAAGGCGATCGACGAGTAGTCGGAGAGCAGCACGTCGACCTCGGGCAGCACGGAGTTCACGTCGCGCACGAGATCGGCGCCGAGCATCCGGATGCGCGGGCTGGCCGCCGGACCCGCGGCGTAGTCGCCCGCGCCGAGGGGATGCGCCCGCACGTAGAGCACGGCGTCGCGCCGCTCGAGGAGCTCCGCGATCGCCGCCCACTCGGTCGTCGTCGGCACGACCGGGTCGGGGGCGCCGTCGCGCCAGGTCGGTGCGTAGAGGATGACGCGCGACGATCCGGCGTCGAGCAGCGGCTCGTCGCGCGCCGCCACGAGCACGTCGTCGCGCGGGTCGCCGGTGATGACGACGCGGTCCGCGGGCACGCCGAACGCCGAGGCGATGCGCGCGGCGACGAGCTGCGAGGCGACCGGGAACAGGTGGATGCCGCGTCCCGCCCGCCGGTAGGCCCACGCGAGCAGACCGCGCACGAGGCGGTGGTCGGGCACCCCGGAGATGCGGAGGGTTGCGGGGGAGTCGAGGTGGAGCCGCTTGAGCGGAATGCCGTGCCAGAGCTGCACGACGAACCCGCCGCGCGTGGCGAACCGGTTCACGTCGCCGAAGCCGTGCGTCACGACGAGCACCTTCGCGCGCAGGGTGAGACGGAACCCGCGCCAGCCGGTCTTGCGCTCCGCGTCGAGTCCGAGCGCGCGCGCCTCGGCGAGCTCGGCCTCCGTCGTCGCGAGCCAGACGAGGCGGATGCCGGCATCCAGTCGCTCCCGCGCGGCCCGGTAGAGGGGGAGCGCTCCCTCGCCGGGGCCCGTGCCCGAGCCGAAGACCCACAGGCGCGGCGTGCGCGGCACGACGAGGGAGACGGCGGCGCCGAACGCGTAGAGCGGGACGCGCAGGAGCTTTCGCGCGTTGCCGGCGCCGAACGTGAATCTCGCCATGGCGGGGGTGCGGGTGCCTCTCCTCCGCCGCCGTCGGCGGCTCGGTCACGATTCTGTCACGGCGGCCACCCCCGGGGCGGGTGGGTCGCGGGGCTGGTTGAATCGACGCGGGAGGTTTCGCGATGGGTGTCTTCGCACGATTGCTCAGCGACGCACGCACGGCACGCAAGGTGCTCGGCAACGGCCTGCGCAACCGGCAGCGTCGCAACGAGGCCAACCGCGTCTCCGCGGCCTCCGCCCGGCCGACGGCCGGCTCGATCCAGGTCGCCGTGTACTTCGCCGACACCCGGGTCAACCTCTACCAGGTGCGTCAGTGGTACGCGCCGCTCGCCGAGCTCGCGAAGCACCGCGGTGTCGCGATCATCGCCCGTAGCCCCGGCGCCTACCTCACCCTCCGCGAGGAGTCGCCGGTGCCGGTGCTCTACCTCCGCACCGTCACCGACATCGAGGGCTTCCTCGCCGAGCAGGACCTCGCCGTCATGCTCTACGTCAACCAGAACATCAAGAACTTCCAGATGTTCCGCTACGGCCGCATGTGGCACGTGTTCATCAACCACGGCGAGTCCGACAAGATCTACATGACGTCGAACCAGTACAAGGCGTACGACTACGCGTTCGTGGCCGGTCAGGCCGCCCTCGACCGCCTCGGCCGGAAGCTGTGGACCTACGACGTCGCGAACCGCGCCATCCCGATCGGCCGCCCGCAGACCGACCATCTCGTCGACCACGTGCCGTTCGAGGGCAACGGCCGCACCGTCGTGTTCTACGCCCCCACCTGGGAGGGCGACCGCCCGACGATGGCCTACGGCTCGATCGCCTCGCACGGCGTCGCGATCGCCGAGGCGGTGCTCGCATCGTCGACGCACCGGCTCATCTTCCGCCCGCATCCGCGCAGCGGCGTCAACTCGCGCGAGTACCGCGAGGCCAATCTCCGGATCCAGGCGATGATCGCCGCGGCCAACGCCGCCGACCCCGCCGCGGGGCACCTGTTCGACGAGGGCGGCGAGCTCGGCTGGCAGATCGCCGTCGCCGACGTGCAGATCACCGACGTCTCCGCGATGGTCTACGACCGTCTCGCCACCGGCAAGCCGCTCATCGTGACGCGGCCGGCCTCCCCGACGGCGCAGCTCGACGAGTCGGGCTTCCTCGCGCACGCCGAATGGATGTCGACCGCCGACCTCGCCGACCCCCTCGGCTTCGTCGACCGGGTCATCCACGACGAGGCGTCGCGCGCCAACCTCGCCCACTGGGCGGAGCACCACTTCGGCGACACGACGCCGGGCGCGTCGACGGCGCGCTTCCACGCGGCGATCGACCTGCTCGTGGCGCGCTGGGAGGAGCAGGCCGCGCTGCACGTCGGCGAGCCGCGCGTCGAGCACGACCCGCTCGACGACGAGGACGTCGACGACTCCGACGAGGAGTCGGTGCCGCAGCCCGACTGAGACGCCGCAAGTCATACCGGAGGAGCATCGCGGTATGAAGGTCAGCATCAGCCTCAGCGACGAGGACCTCGCGTAGCTGGACGCCGAGACGTCGGCCGGAAGGCATCCCTCTCGATCCGCGGCTGTCGCGGCCGCGATCGGATGGATGCGGCGCGGAGGCCTCGTGGCGATCTACGACCAGGCGACGGCATCCGTTGGAGTCGTCACCGTCCGTCGACGTGTCACGTCTTCGCGACGTCGTGCGCGTTCTTCCCCGTGAGCGACTCGCGGCACTGGATGAGGCGCTGGCGCTTCACCTCGACCTCTAGGCCTCATGGCTCGGGCCACAGACGACTTCGGAGCCCGGGCAGCGCGCTCTGCGTCGAGCTCGTCGCCGACCGCAGCCGCGCGTACGTGAGGGGGCTCGAGGCCGTTCCGCCCCGATCTACTCGTCGCGCGACGCCGGCGGGAGCATGGGGTAGTTGGCGCGCCCGCGCGGCAGCGCCTTCGGCTTCGCGGTGCGCGCGGCCCTCACGGGCTTCGGCGCCTTCGGGGCACGCGGCGCCTTCGGGCGCGGCTCGAGATCGGCCGGGAACGCCGCCGGAGCCGGCCCGAATCCCGTGCGCGCCGACGTCACGACGCGGCGGCCCATGAGGTGGTTGCCGCCGCCGCCGACGACGGCGCCGATGCCGAACGGGATCATGCGGCCGACGACGGAGCCGCTCTGGGTCGCCGCGAAGCGCTTCACGAACATCTTCTGGATCCGGTCGGCGACCGGGCCGAGGGCCGCCGAGGGAAGACCCTTCGTGATCGTCTCGCCCCAGAACGCCGAGCGTCCCGCGCCGCCCGCGGCCTGTCCGGCGAACTGCTTCAGCAGGTCCTGCCCGCCCTGGCCCAGCATCATCGTCATGACGAGCGTGCTCGCCCGCTCGGGATCGTCGACCGCGATGCCGTGCACCTCGGTCACCGACTGGGCGAAGAGCGCCGTCGCCTCGAGGAATCCGGCCGTCTCGACCCCCGAGAGCACGAGCGAGGCGCCGATGCCGACCGCGGGGATGGCGGCGGAGGCGCCGACGAGCGCACCGCCGGTGGTGACGGCGGTGAGGTAGCGCCGCTCGAGGATCGCGATGAGCTGCGTCGGGGTGGCGTCGGGCCGGCGGGAGCGGATGCTGCGGATGTGCGCGAGCACGACCGGGCGCTGCACCGAGAGCACGGCGTCGAATCCGCGCTCGAAGCCCGAGCGCTGACGGGCCGCCTCGCGCGTCTCCAGCTCGCTCACGGCATCCACTCTTCCCGGTCGGCTGCGGCGGCGCTACTGCTTGACGCCGTAGTCGGCGTTGTAGCGGTCGACGACGTCGCGGATGGGGGCGTCGAGCACGAGCCGGCCCTTGTCGAGGTAGAGCCCGCGTGTGCAGAAGCGCAGCAGGTCCTTCTCGCTGTGCGAGACGAAGAACAGCGTGCGGCCGCCGGCGAGCAGCTCCTCGATGCGCGTGTAGCACTTCGCCTTGAACGCGGCGTCGCCGACCGCGAGCACCTCGTCGACGAGGATGATCGGCTCCTCGAGCCGCGAGATCACGGCGAACGCGAGGCGTACCTTCATGCCGCTCGAGAGGTGCTTGTAGGGCGTGTCGACGAACTTCTCGAGCTCGGCGAAGCCGATGATCTCGTCGAAGCGCTCGGCGATCTCGCCCTTCGTCATGCCGTGGAGCCCGGCCGTGAGGTTCACGTTGTCGCGCACCGTCAGGTCGTTGACGAACCCGCCGGTGATCTCGATGAGCGGGGCGACGCCGCCGTGCACCGACACGCGGCCCTCGTCGGGCAGCATCACCTGGGCGACGAGCTTGAGCAGCGTCGACTTGCCCTGGCCGTTGCGACCGACGACGCCGATCGCCTCCCCGGGGGCGACCGTGAACGACACCTCGCGCAGCGCCCAGAAGTCGTCGGGCCGGCGGCGGCGGGTGCGCCCGGAGAACAGGTCCTTGAAGCTGCGACGGGCGCCGCGGTTGCGGCGGAACCGGATGCCGACTCCGGAGACCTCGATCGCGCCCTCGGTCATCAGATCTCCTTGAGCACGCGGCGGATGCCGGCGCGGTAGACGAGGAAGCCGACGACCAGGAAGACGACGGTCATCGCGGCGCTCACGCCGACCGCGAACAGGTCGAGCTCCTGCGGGAAGAACGCCGCCCGGTACATCGAGAAGATGCCGGCGAGCGGGTTGAACGCCGCCCAGACGTGCAGCGCCGGGGGCAGGTCGCTGATGCCGTAGATGATCGGCGACGCGTAGAACAGGAAGCGCAGCACGAGCTTGACGACGCGCTCGAGGTCGCGGAAGAAGACGACGAGCGGCGCGACGAGCAGCCCGATCCCGAACGTCAGCCCGAGCTGCAGCAGGATCGCCGGGATCCACCACAGCGCCTCGAGGTGCAGGTCGGCGCCGAAGACGACGACGAACAGCACGATCACCGGGATGCTGAGCAGGAACTCGATGCCCTTGCTGAGCACGAGACGCGCGACCCAGATCGTGCGCGGGATCGTCGTCGAGCGGATCAGCTTCGCCTCGCGCGTGAACGCGCGCGTGGTGTCGGAGATCGTGCCGTTGAACCACATCCACGGCAGCAGCGCGGCGAGCAGGAAGACGATGTACGGGTCGTGCCCGACGCGTCCGAACACCTGCGTGAAGACGAACCAGTAGATCGCCGACATGACGAGCGGGTCGACGATCGACCACAGGTAGCCGAGGGCGCTCGTCGAGTAACGCACCTTCAGATCGCGCGTCGTGAGCAGCCACAGCGAGCGGCGGTAGCGCACGGTCGGCGACCACCGACGGCGCGCGAGCGGGCGCGCGGGAACGTCGGCAGTCACGGGATCAACCTACTGGCCCGTCCGGTCAGTTGCCGAGCACGCCCGGAGTGCGCAGCGATGTGCGACTAACCCGACGTGCGACTAACCCGACGTGCGACCAACGCGACGTGCGACCAACCCGACAAGAGGGTCAGACGAAGAGGTTCGCCCGCTCGAGGTCCTCGGCGAAGTCGATCTCGACGGCGTAGAGGTCGGAGATGTCGACGGGGCGGAACTTCAGGCCGTCCTGCTCGATCGCGACCTCGATGCCGCGCTCGAAGTAGTCCTGGTCGCCGACCTGCTGCAGGCGGCGGATGAGGGCCGCCTTGTCGTCGCGCGACACGAAGTTGATGCCCACGGCCTCGCCGAGACCGCCGACGACGGTCTTCGAGAGCTCCTGGATGTCGCCGTGCGCGTCGGTCGTGTATTTGACCTCCTCGTCGGACACCTTGGCGGTGTTGACGCTCACGAAGCTCTGGTCGCGGGCGACGAGGTCGCCGGCGCGCACGAGCGCCTCGGGGTCGAAGACGACGTCGCCGTTCATCCACAGCACGCCGCCGTCCTTCGACGCCTGCAGGGCGCGGAGGAGCGACTTCGACGTGTTGGTCTGGTCGTAGCGCTCGTTGTAGACGTACGTGTTGTCGGGGAAGGCCTCGACGATGTGCTCGAGCTTGTAGCCGACGACGGTCGTGACCGTCACGTCGGCGCCGAACGCCTGGTGGATGTTGTCCATCTGCTGCTGCATGATGCTGCGGCCGTCGTGGAGCTCGGTGAGGGGCTTCGGCAGCGAGCGACCGAGGCGGCTGCCCATGCCGGCGGCGAGGATCACGATCTGCGTCGTCATGGTCCTGATCTCCTTAGGCTGTCTCTTCGAATGTGCGGTCGAGCGGTGCGGTGATTTCACCTGCTGTTCACCGCGCGACCTCGTGCAAGACACCCCGTTGTGCTCGTGAGAGTTTATCGGCGGCCCTGTGGCAAACCCCAGGAGGTTGACGACACCGTTCCCGGATCGTGACCAAACGTGCGGGAAACTCTCATTGATACGGTGGACCCGTGGAACCCGACCGCGACGCCCCCTCAGCGGCCCGAAAGGGACCGGGCGGACGCACGGCCGCGGCGCGCTCCGCGAACTCCCGCAAGACCCCCGCCGCCGTCGCGCCGGCCCCCGACAAGCCCACGCTCGGCCTCACGCCCGACGCGGTCGCGGCGGAGCGGCCCGCGGAGTCCGCGGCGCCCGCGGCGAAGCCGAAGGGCAAGCCCGGCGCGAAGCCCGTCGACGAGCAGCTCGCCGACCCGCCGGTCGTCGAGAAGTCGCTCGTCGTCACCGCACCCGCCGCCGCGAAGGCCGCGCGCACCGCGCGCAAGACGCTCGCCTATCCCGCCGCCACGGGGGCCGCGCTCTCGGTGCACGATCTCACGAAGCGCTTCGGCGGCGTCACGGCGGTCGACGCGGTCGACCTCGAGATCGAGGCCGGCTCGTTCTACGGCTTCGTCGGGCCGAACGGCGCCGGCAAGACGACGACCCTCGCGATGATCACCGGCCTGCTGCGCCCCGACTCCGGCGTCGTGCGGGTGCACGGCGTCGACGTCTGGCGCAACGGCGCCGTCGCGAAGAAGGCGCTCGGCGTGCTGCCCGACAACCTGCGGCTCTTCGACAGGCTCACCGGCGCCGAGTTCCTCTACCACGCGGGCGCCCTGCGGGGCCTCGACCGCGACACGATCGGGCACCGCGTCGACGACCTGAGCGCCGCCTTCGGGCTCCGGCACTCGCTCGACCGCTTCGTCTCCGACTACTCGGCGGGCATGGTGAAGAAGATCGCGATCGCGGCGGCGATGATCCACTCGCCCCGGCTGCTCGTGCTCGACGAGCCCTTCGAGTCGGTCGACCCGGTCTCGGCGAACGCGGTCATCGGCATCCTGAAGAAGTACGCGGCGGCCGGCGGCACGGTGCTGCTGTCGAGCCACAGCATGACGCTCATCGAGCGCACGTGCGACTCGGTCGCGATCATCGCCGACGGGCGGATGCTCGCCGCGGGTCCGCTCGACGAGGTGCTCTCGGGCGAGAGCCTCGAGACGCGATTCGTCGAGCTCGCGGGCGGCGCGACGGCGGTGGAGGGCATGGAGTGGTTGCAGAGCTACTCCGACTGAAGCTGCGGCTGCTCGCCAACGCGTTCCGCTCCCCGCGCGGCGCGGTCTGGGCGGCCGTCGGCGTCGTGCTGGGCGGGTTCGGCATCGCGCTGCTCTGGGCCGGTGCGACCCTCGCCGCGGAGCTCGACGCCGTCACGCGCGTGCGCGTCGTCATCGTGGTCGGCGCGCTCGTGTCGCTCGGCGCCTTCTTCGTGCCGGTGCTCGTCTCGCGCTCGCACATCATCCCGCCGCGGGCGCTGCGCCTGTTCGGCTTCGGCCCCCTCTCGATCGGCGCCGCGATCCTGCTGCTCACCCTGGTCGGCCCGGCGCTCCTGCTCGTGCCGATCGCGATCGCGCCGCTCCTGCTCTGGACCGGCCCCGAGTCCCAGCTCGCCGCGATCGCCGTGCCGCTCATCGTGCTCGAGGGCATCCTCGCGGCGCGCGTCGGCGCGGTGGTCGGCGCCGTGCTGCCCTACCGTCCCGCCGCGGCGGCCGTCATCCGGCTCGTCTTCGCCCTGCTGCTCGTCACGGGCCTCGCCGTCATCGCCGCCCATCTCGCGCCGACCGTCGGGGCGCTGCTGCCCGCCGCGTGGTGGCCGACGACCCTCGGCGTCGTCGGGGCGCTCGCCCCGCTGCGGGCGCCCGCGATCACCGAGTGGATGTCCGTGCTGCCGCTCGGCTCTTTCTGGCGCGCCCCCGCCCACGAGTTCGCGGGGCGGTCCGACCTCGTCGAGCAGGACCTGCTGCTCGGCGGCGTCGCCATCCTCGTGCTCGGCGCCCTCTGGATCGCGTCGCTGCGCTTCATGCTGCGCCCGACCCGTCGCGTGCCGCGGGAGCGCGCCGCCCTCGTGCCGGGCTGGTTCCGCCGCCTCCCGTCCACCCCGGTCGGCGCCGTCGCCGCGCGCAGCTTCACCTACTGGTCGCGCGACCCGCGCTACCGGGCGGCGCTCGTCGTGCTGCCGGTCGTGCCGATCGTGACGCTCCTCGCGATGTTCGTCGCGGGCATCCCGTTCTCGGTGTCGGTGCTGCTGCCGCTGCCGCTCGTCGTGCTGCTCCTCGCCTGGGGGACCCTGCACAACGACGTCGCGTACGACTCGACGGCGCTCTGGATGCACCTCGTCGCGCAGACCCAGGGCGTGCTCGACCGCCTCGGCCGGGCGCTGCCGGTGCTCGTGATGGGCGTGCCCGTGGTGCTCCTCGGCACGCCGCTCACCGCGTGGCTGCACGGCGACTGGCTCGTCGCGCCGGCCGTCTTCGGCGTCTCGACGGCGCTCCTGCTCGGCGGGATCGGGGTGTCGAGCCTCGTCTCGGCGCGCTCGCCGTACCCGGCGACCCGGCCCGGCGACGCGCCGTTCCAGCAGCCGCAGGTGGCGGGCTCGTCGGGCGGCGGCACCCAGGCCGGGTCGATCCTGCTCATCCTGCTGGTCGCCGTGCCGGCGGTCGCGGCGCTCGTGTTCTTCGTGCTCGGCGTGCCGGGCCCGTGGACCTGGATCGCCCTCGCCTCGGGGGTCGGCGCGGGCGTGCTCGTGCTGGTCGTCGGCCTCCGCGTCGGCGGCGCGGTGTTCGACCGCCGCGCGCCCGAGCTGCTCGAGTTCGCCGCCCGCAACTGAGGCCGCGACCGACGCCGCGACCGGCCCCGCAGCCGGCCCCCCCCGGAGGTCGTGCGCGCGCCCCGCGTTCGCCCGTACCCTGGGAGCATGGCCGACCTGGATCGCGGACCCGACACCGTCGGGGGTGGAACGGATGTGCTCGATCGCGAGCTCGAGAAGCTCCTCGAGGACAATCAGCTCGAGGACGGCGACCACGAGCGCTTCTCGCACTACGTGCAGAAGGAGAAGATCCTCGAGTCGGCCCTCTCCGGCAAGCCCGTGCGCGCGCTGTGCGGCAAGAAGTGGGTGCCCGGCCGCGACCCCGAGAAGTTCCCGGTCTGCCCGGACTGCCAGAAGATCTACGAGAAGCTGAAGTCCTGACCCGCGCTCACACGTAGGCGGTCGGGATGACCGGCTCGCCCCGCGAGAGGCTGAACGCCGCGACCGGCAGCTCGGCGATCGCGGTGGCGTGGTGCTCGCGGGCCGCGGCCACCCCGTCGGCGCCGAGGAACGCGGGATCGACGACCCCGTCCGCGACGAACGACGCGAGCAGGCCGCGACCGGGCTTGGGCAGCGACTCGGGCTCCTCGACGTACACGGTCTCCTCGACGGCCACGCCGTGGTCGAGCGAGCGCACGGGGACCTTGCGGCCGGCGACGGTCGCCTTGCCGTCCGAGCGCTTGCCGACGCCCACCCACTCGCCCGACGGCGACCGGTGGGCGACGAGCTTGTAGACCATGCCCGACGCGGGCGACCCCGAGCCGGTGACGAGCGAGGTGCCGACCCCGTAGGAGTTGACCGGAGCCGCGCGCAGCGCCGCGATCGTGTACTCGTCGAGGTCGTTGGTCACGGTGATCCGGGTCTCGGTCGCGCCGAGGGCGTCGAGCTGCGCGCGCGCCGACGCGACGACGACGGGGAGGTCGCCCGAGTCGATGCGGATCGCGCCGAGCGACGTGCCCGCCACGCGCACGGCGGTCGCGATGCCCTCCTCGATGTCGTAGGTGTCGACGAGCAGCGTCGTGCCCGGGCCCATCGCGTCGACCTGTGCGCGGAACGCCTCCTCCTCGGAGTCGTGCAGCAGCGTGAAGGCGTGCGCGGCCGTGCCCATCGTCGGCACGCCCCACGTGCGCCCGGCCTCGAGGTTCGACGTCGCCGAGAAGCCCGCGATGTACGCCGCGCGTGCGGCCGCGACGGCCGAGCGCTCGCCCGTGCGGCGCGAGCCCATCTCGGCGAGCGGCCGCCCGTCGGCGGCGGCGACCATGCGCGCGGCGGCCGAGGCGACGGCCGAGTCGTAGTTCAGGATGCTGAGCGCGAGCGTCTCGAGGATGACGCCCTCCGCGAAGCTCGCCTCGACGACGAGCAGCGGCGAGCCGGGGAAGTACGCCTCGCCCTCGCGGTAGCCCGAGATGCTCCCTGTGAAGCGGTAGTCGGCGAGCCAGGCGAGGGTGTCCTCCGAGACGACCGCGTGCGTGCGCAGCCAGTCGAGCTCCGGGTCGCCGAACCGGAACTCGGCGAGCGCCGCGAGGAAGCGGCCCGTGCCGGCGACGACGCCGAACCGCCGCCCCGCGGGCAGCCGGCGGGTGAAGAGCTCGAACACGCACGGCCGATCCGCCCGCCCGTCGCGGAGCGCCGCGTCGATCATCGTCAGCTCGTAGCGGTCGGTGAGAAGCGCGCTCGTCACGGGTCGAGCCTATCCACGGCGCCCCTCCGTCGGGCTCGGCGCCCGGCCGGGCTACCCTTGATACCCGTGACCCCCAGCACCGACGCGCCGATCGGCGTCTTCGACAGCGGGGTCGGCGGACTCACCGTCGCCCGGGCCATCCTCGACCAGCTGCCGCGCGAGGCGATCCTCTACGTCGGCGACACGAAGCACTCGCCTTACGGCCCGAAGCCCATCGCCGACGTGCGGGCCTACGCGCTCGAGGTGCTCGACGACCTCGTCGCCCAGGGCGTGAAGGCGCTCGTCATCGCGTGCAACACGGCGAGCGCGGCGATGCTGCGGGATGCCCGCGAGCGCTACGAGGCCGCGTTCGGCATCCCCGTCGTGGAGGTCATCCAGCCGGCGGTGCGCGGCCGCGCGCCCCCGCCCCCC
>JAEWKY010000227.1 GCA_023457615.1 Actinomycetes bacterium
GGGCTACTTCGCGGCCGTGGCGGCCGACGCCGCGCCGGCCGGGGCGGCGCGACCCTCGAGCTGCGCGGCCGTCGGGAGGCGCGGCACCCAGAGGATGCCGATGATCGCCGACACGACGGCGCACGCGACGAGGATGCCGAAGAGCACGGTCGGAGCGGAGACCGCGAGCGCCGGGGTGACGAAGGCGAACAGCGCGGCGACGACCCGGGCGAACGCGAGGGTCACGCCCTGGGCCGTGCCGCGCAGCAGCGTCGGGAAGAGCTCCTGCGACCACACCTTGTAGATCGCCTCGCCGGCGAAGGCGGCGCCGAGGCCGAAGAGGCCCATGAGCAGTCCGAACGAGAGCACGGAGGGCCCGAGCAGGAGCGGCATCGAGAACGCGGCCACGTTGACGATCGAGGCGATCGCGACGACGACCCGTCGAGCGGGGCGGTCCACGATGCGCATGAAGATCAGCCCGCCGATCAGGCCGATCGGGAACGCGAGGAGGCTCACCGTCGACGCCGTCTGCACGTCGGCGCCGGCCAGGGCGGTGAAGAAGAACGTGCCGAACTGGCCGAAGGTGTTCGCGCCGAGGTTCCAGATCGCGTAGTACAGACCGGTCGCGAGCACGGTCACGAGCACCGGCGGCACGAACAGCTTGCCGACGGTCGCGAAGTCGATGCGGCCCTCCTCGGCGTCGGCCGCCGTGCGGGCCGCCGACCACTCGGCCGACTCGCGCAGGGTGCTGCGGGCGATGAGCACGACGATCGCGACGACGAAGAGGTGCGCGTACATGATGCGGCCGCCGGTCTCGCCGAGCGGGGCGACGCCGATGCTCAGCATGATCGAGACGAGGATGCCGGCGAGCCAGAGCAAGCCGGAGAAGACGATCATCCGCCCCTTCTTGCCCTCGGGCGCCTCCTCGGCGATGAGCGCGAGCGACACGGGGAGGTCGGAGCCGATCGCGAGCCCGGTGAGGATGACGCCCGCGTAGAGGAGCGGCAGGGCGACACCGGCCGGCGCGGTCGCGAGCAGCAGCACGCCCACGGCGTACGCGACGAGGGTCACGGTGAAGACGCGCCGCCGGCCGAAGCGGTCGCCCAGCCGGCCGCCGATGACGGCGCCGAGCGCGAACATGAGGGTGAGCAGGCCGGAGAGGATGCCGAGGCTGGCCTCGTCGATGCCGAGCGTCGGCGCGTAGAGCACCAGAGCGATCCCGGTGGAGACGATCGCCGCGGCGTCGAGGTAGGACGCCATGCCGGCGAGCACGGCGGTGCGCCAGGGACGCGCGGGGCGGATGGGGGCTGACGTGGTCACAGGTGCTCTCCTCATCGAAAGCGGATCGGGGTTGAATCGTTCCAACGACGACTCTCGAGCGGTTAGCATACACGTGTAAGTGACTCGAGTGAGTCCGATCCTCCCCCGCTCGAAGGAGAGCCCATGCCGCGCCCCGCCCCCGCCCACCTCCTCGTCGAGGGACTCCCCGCACCGCTCGGCCTCGCGACCGGAGCGCCCCGCTTCTCCTGGCGCGTCGCCGCGACCGGACCCGACGTGCGCCAGGCCGCCTACGAGGTGCGCGTGCTCGACGGCGCCGCGGAGGTCGGCACGACCGGTCGCGTGGAGAGCCGGGAGACCGTCGGCATCCGCGTGCCGGGGCTGCGGCTCGCCTCGCGCACCGTCTACCGCTGGGCGGTGCGGCTGTGGGTCGTCGGCGAGGAGACGCCGACCGAGTGGGTCGAGGATGTCTTCGAGACCTCGCTGCTCGAGGCCGCGGAGTGGACGGCGCCGTGGGCGATCCCCGACCAGGAGACGACGGTCGTCGAGCGCTACAGCCTCTTCGGCGCGCTCTCCGGAGCCGAGGGGCCGACCGCGCCGCTCGGGGAGCGGCTGCATCCGCCGCGGCATCTCCGCCAGGAGTTCGACCTGGCGGCCGCGCCGCGGCGCGCGCGCCTGCGGGTCACGGCGCGCGGCGTCTACCTCGCCGAGCTCAACGGCGCGCTCGTCGGCGACGAGGTGCTCGCCCCCGGGTTCGACAGCTACGGCACCCGCACGTCGTTCCAGAGCTACGACGTGACGGCCCTGCTCGGCGCCGGGGCCAACGTGCTCGGCGTCATCGTGGCCGACGGCTGGTACGCGGGGCGCATCGGGCTCACCGGGTCGAGCGCGCAGTACGGCGACGAGCTCGCGGCCAGCTGGATCCTCGAGGTCGACCTGGCCGACGGCTCGACGCGTCGCGTCGTCCCGGAGGCCGGCGTCGTCGCCGCACGCGGGCCGCGGGACTGGTCCGACCTGTTCATCGGCGAGCGCTACGACGCGCGGCGCGAGGTCGACGGCTGGTCGGCCCCCGGATTCGACGCGGGCGGCTGGTCGCCCGTGCGGATCTCGGACGCGCCCGCAACCGGCCTCGTGCCGTTCGCGGGCGAGCCCGTGCGCCGCGTGCAGGAGTTCCCCCCCGCCGCGGTGCTACGCACGCCGTCGGGCGAGGTGGTAGTCGACGCCGGGCAGGTGGTCGCGGGCCGCGTGCGTCTCGCCGTCGACGCCGCCGCGGGCACCGAGATCGTGCTCGAGCACAGCGAGTCGCTCGATGCCGCAGGCGAGTACTTCGCCAACATCCTCGGCCCCAACAAGGACCAGACGGACGTCTACGTCGCCGCAGGGCGGCCGGGCGAGGCGTTCGAGCCCGAGTTCACCTTCCACGGCTTCCGCTACGTGCGCGTCACGGGGCTCCCCGACCTCGAGGTCGCCGACGTGACGATCGTCGTGCTCAACTCCGACCTGCGGGAGACGAGCCGGTTCCGCGCCTCCGATGAACGGCTGACCCGCCTGCACGAGAACGTGCTGTGGAGCCAGCGCGCCAACTTCCTCTCCATCCCGACCGACTGCCCCCAGCGCGAGCGCGCGGGCTGGACGGGCGACCTGCAGGTCTTCATGCCGGCCGCGGCGACCAACATGGCGGTGCAGCCGTTCACCGAGCGCTGGCTCGCGAACCTCCGCGCCGACCAGCATCCGACCGGCGAGGTGCCGATGATCGTGCCCGTCATGCCGCACATGGACGACAGCGGCGAGGGGGTCGGGTCGCTCGTCACGTCGGCGGGCTGGGGCGACGCCGTCGTGATCGTGCCCTGGGTGCTCTACGAGCGGTACGGGGATGCCGCGGTGCTGCGCGACAACTACGCCGCGATGGTGGCCTGGGTGGAGTATCAGATGCGCGAGGCCGGGGACGGCCTGCTCTGGAACACGGGATTCCACTTCGGCGACTGGCTCGCCCCGAGCACGCTCGCCGACGGGTCGGCCGACGCCGCGATGGTCGCGCCCGCGCTCACCGGTGCGATCACGGCGGCGATGTTCCACGCCCGCTCGCTCGAGCTGCTCGCGCGCGTCGCCCGCGTGCTCGGCGAGACAGCCGACGCCGAGCGGTTCGAGGCGCGCCACGCCGCCGTCGCGGAGGCGTTCGCCGCCGAGTACGTCTCGGCCGAGGGTCATCTGACGGTCGAGCTGCAGGGGCCGTACGTCAACGCGCTCGCCTTCGGGCTCATCCCGGAGGAGCGCACGGCGGGAGCCGTCGCGCGTCTCGTCGAGCTCGTGCACGCGGCCGGCGACCACCTCGACACGGGCTTCGTCTCGGTGCCCTACCTGCTCGACGTGCTGTGGGACCACGGCGAGCGCGCACTCGCGCGCACGCTCCTGCTGCAGGACACGATGCCGTCGTGGCTCTACGAGGTGAAGATGGGCGCGACGACGATCTGGGAGTCGTGGGCGGGCGTGCTGCCCGACGGCACCCCGCAGTCGATGTCGATGAACCACTACGCCTTCGGCTGCGTCGACGACTGGATGTTCCGCAAGCTCGCGGGCGTCACGCCGACGGCGCCGGGGTACCGGGAGTTCGTCGTGGAGCCCGACATCGAGGGCTCGCTCGACGGCGTCGACGCGGCGATCGAGACGCCTTCGGGCGAGATCGCCGTGAGCTGGCGCCGGGATGCCGCGGGCGCCGCGCTCGAGGTCGAGGTGCCGCCGAACACGAGCGCCGTGCTCGTGCTCGGCGATCGGCGGGAGAGCGTCGGATCGGGTCGGCACACGCTCCGTGCGGGGGTCTGAGCGCTCGATCCGGGCTCAGGCGGAGCCGCGCACCACGAGGTCGTAGTCGAGCTCGAAGTCGAACTCGAGGGCTCCGATGCCGTCGTCGCGCTCCGTGAACGCGCGCGCGGCCGCCGCGCCCACCGCTCGCGCGGCGGCGCTCACCGTCGTGAGCGCCGGCGTGACGAGCGAGGCGACCGGCAGATCGTCGCAGCCGATGACCGCGAGGTCGTCGGGTGCGCGGAGGCCGAGGTCGGAGAGCGCTCCGAGCACGCCGATCGCGATCTGGTCGTCGTAGGCGCACAGCCCGGAGCGGCCGGGCTCGAGATCGAGGTCGCGCAGCCGCCGGACGATCTCGCCGCGCTCGAGGGGGAGCTCGACGACGACCGGCTCGGGCAGCCCGAGGTTCGAGCACTCCATGCGCGCGCCGCGCAGCCGCTCGAGCGCGATCGGGGTGCGCGGGGAGGCGAACGGGAGGGCGTAGATCAGCCGGTCCCGTCCGGTCGAGACGAGATGGTCGACCTGGAGCTGGCCGATCGGGAACTCCCACGGCCGGTCCGGGGGGCCGGAGGCGGTGGCGGGGACGACGGCGGCCACGATGCGACGCACCCCCGCCTGCAGCAGTCGCGCCTCGATCTCGGCGGTGAGGAAGGTGAGCGAGATGACCCCGTAGGCGTCGATCGCGCCGGCGAGCGCGACGAGCTCCTCCGGGTGCTCGCCGACGTGCCGCACGACCGTGAACCCCGAGGCCGCGACGCCGGCCGACGCGCTCTCGACGATGAGATCGCCGATGTGGCCGGAGAACAGGGGATCGAGCGCGAGGAGGGCGATCATCGAGTGGCCGCGCCGGAGTGCGGCGGCGGCCGCGCTCGGCACGTAGCCGAGCTCACGCGCGGCGCTGAGCACGCGCTCGCGGGTGGCCGCGCTGATCGTCTGCGTCGCCGTGTCGTTGAGCACGTACGACACGGTCGCCCGTGAGACGCCGCTGACGCGCGCCACGTCGGCGCTCGTCGGGCGTCGCGGCGGCGGGGTCACCGCCCCATTGTCGCCGACGCGGCGGCGGCGCCGGCTCAGAGCTCGAGCGCGCCGAGCTTCTCGCCGAAGGGCGTCTCGCCCGTCACGGTGAAGCCGACCGACTCGAAGAACGCGCCCGGACCGTCGTCGCCGGCGGCCCAGACGACCGTCGCCCGCGTGAAGCCGCGCCGACGGGCCTCGTCGGCGAACGCCTCGACCGCGAAGCGGCCGACGCCCGAGCCCTGCGCCTCGGCGGCGACGTTGATGCGCCAGATCGCCGCCCGCAGATACTCCTCGGGGGCGTCCTCGTCGAAGGCGCCCATGATGTAGCCGACGACCTCGTCGCCGTCGCGGACGACGCGCGGCCACGAGCCCGCGGGATCGAGCTGCTGCTCGACGCTCGTGTAGGTGGCCGGCTCGAGGAAGGCCTCCTGGCCGGGCTTGAGGGTCAGGCTGTTCGCCGCCGAGATCGTCTCGGCGGTCAGCTCTTCGATGCGCAGCTCGGCCATGCGACCAGGCTAACCCGGCACGCGGGTGGGGAGGGAAGCCCCCACAGATATCTCGATGTCGAGATAATCCGACGACCCGGTAGGCTGGTCCGCGGCCTCGCGGCGCCGAACAACGGCGGGGGCCGTCCGGCGATAAGGAGCACTACGTGGTCGAGAAGATCAAGGTCGAGGGAACTGTCGTCGAGCTCGACGGCGACGAGATGACGCGCATCATCTGGCAGTTCATCAAGGACCGCCTCATCCACCCCTACCTCGACGTGACGCTCGAGTACTACGACCTCGGCATCGAGCACCGCGACGCGACCGACGACCAGGTCACGATCGACGCCGCCCACGCCATCCAGAAGCACGGCGTCGGCGTGAAGTGCGCGACGATCACCCCCGACGAGGCGCGCGTCACCGAGTTCGGCCTCAAGAAGATGTGGAAGTCACCGAACGGCACGATCCGCAACATCCTCGGCGGCGTGATCTTCCGCGAGCCGATCATCATCTCCAACATCCCGCGCCTCGTGCCCGGCTGGAACAAGCCGATCATCGTCGGCCGTCACGCCTTCGGCGACCAGTACCGCGCGACCGACTTCCGCTTCGAGGGCGAGGGCACCCTCACGATCTCGTTCCAGCCGAAGGACGGGGGCGAGGCCCAGTCGTTCGAGGTCTTCCAGGCGCCGGGCTCGGGCGTCGCGATGGCGATGTACAACCTCGACGACTCGATCCGCGACTTCGCGCGCGCGTCGTTCAACTACGGCCTCGCCCGCCAGTACCCGGTGTACCTGTCGACGAAGAACACGATCCTCAAGGCGTACGACGGCCGGTTCAAGGACCTCTTCCAGGAGATCTTCGACGCCGAGTTCAAGGCGCAGTACGACGCCGCCGGACTCACCTACGAGCACCGCCTCATCGACGACATGGTCGCCTCCGCGCTCAAGTGGGAGGGCGGCTACATCTGGGCCACGAAGAACTACGACGGCGACGTGCAGAGCGACACCGTCGCGCAGGGCTACGGTTCACTCGGCCTCATGACCTCGGTGCTCACGACGCCCGACGGCAAGATCGTCGAGGCCGAGGCGGCCCACGGCACCGTGACGCGCCACTACCGCCTGCACCAGCAGGGCAAGCCGACGTCGACGAACCCGATCGCCTCGATCTACGCGTGGACGCGCGGGCTCATGCACCGCGGCAAGCTCGACGGCAACCAGGCGCTCATCGACTTCGCGCAGACCCTCGAGGACGTCGTCATCGCGACGGTCGAGAGCGGCAAGATGACGAAGGACCTCGCGGTGCTCGTGAGCGACGAGCAGCCGTACCTCACGACCGAGGACTTCCTCTCGGCGATCGACGAGAACCTCAAGGCCGAGCTCGGCTGACCCGGGCCCGTGTCGCTCCCGGAGGTCATGCGCGCGATCCGCGTCGCGGCCTTCGGGGAGCGTCCGGTGCTCACGACCGTGCCGGTGCCCGTCCCCGGGCCGCGGGGCCCCCGCGGGGGCGGCGCCGGGCCGGGGCGGGGGCGCCGGGGCGGGG
>JAEWKY010000228.1 GCA_023457615.1 Actinomycetes bacterium
GCTCGCCGAGACCCTGCGCGACCCGCAGGTCACCGCCGTCGTGCTGACCCGCGACCTCGCCCCCGCCGAGCTGCGGGAGGCCGCCGAACGGCTCACGCGCGACCTGGGCCTCGTGCGCGCGCTCGGCCTCCCGGGCGGCACGGTGTCGTCGGACGCCCTCGCGGCGTATCACGCGATCGCCCCGGGCGACCCGGAGACGCTCGACCGCTTCGTCGCCGAGCTGCTCGGGCCCGTGCTCGCCTGGGACGCCCGGAGGAACACCGAGCTCTTCGACACCCTCGCCGCCTACTTCGACGCGGGCGAGAGCCGCACCGCCGCGGCGACCGCCCTGCGCATCCACGGCAACACGGTGCAGCAGAGGCTCGACCGCATCCAGTCGCTGCTCACGGGCGACCTCGGCGACGCCGAGTACCGCTTCCGGGTGCAGGCCGCGGTGCGCGTCGAGCGCCTGCGCCGCACCCTCCGCGCGGGCTAGGCGTTCTCCTTGCGGAAGGTGCGCTGCCCGAGGAAGACGAAGACGACGAAGATGACGACCGCCCAGATGGTGCCCCATAGGGCGGGCTGACCGAAGTCGCCGACGAAGACCGCGCGGATGCCCTCCACGACGCTCTTCGTCGGGATGAAGTCGCTCACCGTCTGCAGCCACTGCGGCCCGAGCGACATCGGCAGCAGGATGCCGGAGAGCAGCAGCACGGGCATCGCGATCGAGTTGAGCAGGGGCGCCATGACGTCCTCGCTCTTGGTCGTGAGCGCGAGGGCGTTCGACGCCGCGGCGCACGCCGCGCCGAGCAGCACGGTCAGCAGCAGCCCGTAGAGCATCCCGGGCACCGACGCGCGGAGGCCGAACACGAAGCCGAGCGAGATGAGCACGACGCCCTGCACGATCAGCTGCACGACATCGCGCAGGATGCGACCGAGAAGCAGCGCCGTGCGGCTCGCCGGCGTCACGCGCTCGGCCTCGATCACGCCCGCCCGCCACTCGGCGATGAGGCCGAATCCCGCGAAGAGCGCGCCGAACAGACCGAGCTGCACGAGCAGGCCGGGCACGAAGATCGTGTACGCGTTGTCGACGCCGAACTGCGAGGCGAGCGGCTCGAGCAGTGGCCCGAACAGCACGAGGTAGAGGATCGGCTGGGCGAGCCCGATGATGACCCACGCGGGGTTGCGGAGGGCGATGCGCAGCTGGCGCCAGAAGACCACCCAGGTCTCACGGAAGAAGGTGTTCATGGGTCAGGCGTCCTCTCGCAGGGAGCGACCGGTCACGGTCAGGAACACGTCGTCGAGGGTGGGGCGGCGCACCTCGATCGACTCGAGCGGGATGCGCTGCGCGTCGAGCTCCCGGAGGAGGCCGGCGAGCTCCCGACCGGCGTGCGGCACGCGCAGGCTCGCGGTGCGGTCGGCGGCGTCCGCCGTCGTTCCGGGGGCGAGGGCGGCGAGGGCCGTCGCCGCGGCCGAGAGGTGCGCGGCATCCGCCACGGTCAGCTCGATGAGGTCGCCCGCCACCTGCTGCTTGAGCGCCTCGGGCGTGTCGCTCGCGACGATCTCGCCGTGGTCGATCACGAGGATGCGGTCGCACAGGGCGTCGGCCTCGTCGAGGTAGTGGGTGGTGAGGAACACCGTCGCGTCGCGCTCGGTGCGCAGCGCGGAGATGTGCGTCCAGAGGTTGGCGCGGGCCTGCGGGTCGAGCCCCGTCGTCGGCTCGTCGAGGAAGACGAGCGTCGGGTCGTGCACGAGTCCCATCGCGATGTCGAGGCGGCGTCGCTGCCCGCCGCTCATCGCCGAGGGGCGCCGGGTCCAGAGCCCGTCGAGATCGAGCTGCTCGAACAGCTCCCTGCCGCGCTTCTCGGCCTGCGACTTCGGGATGCCGTACAGCCGGCCGTGGTCGACGACCTCCTCGCCCGCGAGCGCCTCGGGCGAGGTCGAGCCGGACTGCGAGACGTACCCGATGCGGCGACGCACCTCGGCGGGCTGCTGGGCGACGTCGAAACCCGCGACGGTCGCGGTGCCGGAGGTCGGGGTGAGGAGCGTCGTCAGCATCCGCAGCGTCGTCGTCTTGCCGGCGCCGTTCGGCCCGAGGAAGCCGACGATCTCGCCCTTCTCGACGTCGAGGTCGACGCCCGCGACGGCGTGGATCTCGACCTTCTCGCGGCCCTTCCGGCCGACGAAGCTGCGAGCGAGTCCGCGCGCATGGATCATGGCTCCTCCTTGTTCAAACTTGAGTATTCAAGATTGAACAGCCCGGAGTCAAGTCCCGTGTCGTGGGATTCCGAGCTTCGCGGCGTAGGCGTCGCTCTCCGCCTTCATCCGCCAGCCGGGATCGTCGGCGGGAGGCGTCCACCCCCAGTCGCGCGGCGGGTGGTCGCCGACGAAGTGCATGCCGCCCGCGCGCACCTCCGCCGCGTGCTCGACGAGCCAGGCGAGCTGGGCGCGGACGAGCCCCAGCTCGAGCCCGAGCTCGCTCACGACGTGCGGCGGGACGCGGTTCGACGACGCCAGGTGGCGCTGCTTCGCCTGGATCGCGTCGACCGCGAGCCCGAACGCCGCGACGCGCGCGTCGAGCGCCCGCTGGTAGAACGCGCGCGGCAGCAGCGGCGCGAAGTTCACCGCGACCCGCAACGGCAGCGCATCGCCCGGGTCGGGCACGGTCTCGATCGCGTCGAGCAGCATGCGGTCGTGGTCGGCGATGCCGGAGTCGGTGACCGTGTAGACCGCGACCGGGCGGCCGCCCTCCTCCATCACGAGGTCGTGGCGGTCGACCGAGCCGTCCTTCTCGAGGGTGCCGAGCATCGAGTAGATCGAGCCGGGGTTGAGATGCGCCCAGTTCTCGACGTCCCAGGAGAGCAGCTCGCGACGCAGCTGGTAGCCGTTCGCGGGGCCGAAGATGCGCACGACGCCCAGCACGAGCATCCGGGTCGTGAGCGCCGACATGCCCCGAGTCTACGATTCAAGGTTGATCCCCCCCTGGTCACCGTGGTCCCCGTTACTCCGCCGATCTGCGCGTGCTCCGCCGCCGATGCGCGGAGCAACGCGAAACCGGCGGAGTAACCCGAGGGTGGGAGGGGAGGGTCAGAGCTGCACGCCGACGAGCACGGGCTCGGGATGCAGCACGACGCCGAACTCGGAGAGCACGCGGGTCTGGATGAAGCCCGCGAGCTGGGCGACGTCGGCCGCGGTGGCGCCGCCGCGGTTCACGATCGCGAGGGTGTGCTTGCTCGAGATCGCGGCCCCTGAGCCCGAGATCGAGAAGCCGCGCGAGATGCCGGCGCGCTCGATGAGCCACGCGGCGGAGAGCTTCACGAGGTACTCGCCGCGGGGGAGCGGCAGGATGTCGCTGCCGAGCGGCAGCACCCGCGCGGGCGCCTCGGGCGCGGTCGGCCAGCGCGGCGCGTCCGACGGGAGCCCGCGCGCGAACTGCTCCGTCACGACGGGATTCGTGAAGAACGACCCCGCGCTCGCCGAGTCGGGGTCGGCGGGATCCCACAGCATCCCCTTCGATGCGCGCAGCCCCAGCACGGCCGCGCGGAGGTCGGCCACGGGCACGCGATCGCCGATCCGCACCCCGAGGGCATCGGCGAGCTGCGCGTACGCGACGGGCTGGCCGAGTCCGCCGTCGTCGTGCAGCGCGAGCTCGAGACCGACGACGAGCCCCAGGCGACCCCGCTTGAGTGCGCTCGTGCGGTAGCCCAGACCGAGCTCGCCCGCCGGGATGCGGTGCACCGTGTCGTCGTCGAAGTCGAGGAAGTCGATCGCGACGAGGCTGCTCGAGAGCTCCTGCCCGTAGGCGCCGATGTTCTGCACGGGAGCGGCGCCCGCCGAACCCGGGATGCCCGAGAGCGCCTCGATGCCCGCCCAGCCGTGCGCGACCGCGTGGGCGACCACGGCATCCCAGGGCTCCCCGGCCTCGACGACGAGACGCACCGGACGCGCATCGTCGACCCGCGACTCGACGATCCCGCGCGTCGCGACCCGGATGACGTCGCCGTCGAAGCCGTCGTCCGAGACGACGAGGTTCGATCCCCCGCCGAGCAGCAGCCAGTCCTCGGGGCTGCTCCAGGAGGCGAGGGTCGTCTCGAGCAGCTCGGCGCGCGACGCGGGCTCGAGCAGCCGACGCGCGGGACCGCCGACCCCGAGGGTCGTCAGCTCGGAGAGGAGGGTCATCCCGCCGGCGGCACGACGCGCACCTGCGCCTTGCCCAGCACGGTCTGCTCGCCGAAGGTCACGGTGAGGTCGACGCGCACGGCGTCGTCCTCGAGCGCGCCGACCTTCGCGACGACGGTGACGACCGCCCCGGTCTCGGGGTCGACGACGACCGGCCGGGTGAACTTCACCTGGTAGTCGAGCATGCGACCCGGGTCGCCGAGCCAGTCGACGACGGGCTGCACGGCGAGACCCATCGTGAGCATCCCGTGCGCGAGCACCCCGGGGAGCCCGACGCCGGCGGCGACGTCGTCGCGGTAGTGGATCGGGTTGAAGTCTCCGGAGGCCCCGGCGTAGCGCACGAGCGAGTCGCGCGTGAGCGGGAAGGACGCCTCGGCGACGACCTCGCCCACCTCGAGCGTCACTCGTCACCCCGCACGACGAGGGTGGAGGTCGCCGTGACGACGTGCGCGCCCGTCGCGTCGGCGATCGACGACTCCGAGGTCACCATGCTGTGGCCGCCGATCGACTTGACGCTCGTGACCGTCATCGTCGCGACGAGCTCGTCGCCCGCGACGATCGGACGCGAGTAGGAGAACCGCTGATCGCCGTGCACGACGCGCGTGAAGTCGACGCCGGCCTCCTCGTCCGAGAGCAGCTGGTCGAGCGTCGCCGCGGTGACGACGATCGGGAAGGTCGTGGGCGCGACGACATCCGGGTGCCCGGCCGCGCGCGCCGCCGCGGGGTCGAGATGCGTCGGATGGGTGGCGAAGACCGCACGGGCGAACTCCCGCACCTTCTCGCGCCCGACGAGGTAGGGGGCTGTCGGCGGATACGTCCGACCTTCGATCGCGGGGTTCACCGGCACCCCCCGAGCCTATCCAGTCGCCGCTCTATGCTGATCGGATGTCGCGAAGGGTGCGCCTGCTCGTCGCCGTCGCCGCCGCGGGCGCGGTCGTTCTCGCGGCGCTGCTGCTCGTCTTCCAGCCGTGGCTGCTGTTCGTCGACGTGCGGGTGAGCGACCCGCTGCCGACGACCCGGCCCCTCCCGTCGTCGCCCGCCGCGGAGCCCGGCACCTCGGGCCCGCGCACCCTCGCCCGCGGTGCGTTCACGAGCCACGAGCACGCCACCTCGGGGGAGGCCACGATCGTCGAGAACGCCGACGGCTCGCGCGTGCTCGCGATCGCCGGGCTCGACACGTCGAACGGGCCCGACCTGCACGTCTGGCTGAGCGCGTCCGATGTCGTCGAGGGCACGGACGGCTGGTATGTGGCCGGATCGGCGCCGCACATCGACCTGGGACCCCTGAAAGGCAACGTGGGGGATCAGGTCTACGACATCCCCGCCGAGGCCGATCTCACCGGGGTCCGCAGCGTCGCCATCTGGTGCGTGCGGTTCTCGGTGTCGTTCGGAGCCGCGCAACTGGATGCCGCCGTCGACTGATCGACGCGCCGCCGCGGGTTAAATGATCGACGCCCCGGCGACTGCGGTCTGCCGGGGCGTCGAAAGCTGGTTGCCGTTACTGGCAGCTCTCGCACTGCAGGTCGTCCATCGGATCGACCGGAACCGAGTAGCCGCCCACGGTGTCGACGTCGTTCATGGGAACCCTCCTAAGCCTGTTTGCCATCCCCAGCGGGGTCGGTGACCGCCGCGTGAATCCTCACTATATAACCGGAATCACACTGATGTCATTCCCCTACATGTAGTGGTTTCGGCGTGTCGCGATGTTTTTCCAAGCTACCCGCCGCCTCCGACATCCGACGCGGGATTCAAGGCCCGTTTCCAGGTGGACCGGGCCAGCCTTGCCCCATGAACGGTCCCGACGAGAAGACTCAGCTCGCCCAGGTGGTCGAGAAGCTCGAGGAGAGGTTCCCGTCGGTCTCCACGCGGGAGATCGAGATCATCGTCGCCGAGCAGGCCGCAGCGCTCGACGGCAACCCCATCCGCGACTACGTCCCCCGGCTCGTCGAGCACGGCGCCCGCGCGAGGCTGCGCGAGGCCTCCCGCAGCTAGTCGGCGGCCTTCCAGCCGCGCGCGAGGAACGCGGTCACGCGAGCGATCAGCTCGTCGGGCTGCTCACTCGCGTACGGGAACCGCAGGGTGTCCTTCGCATCGCGGTACGGCGCGAGCTCCGCCTCGATCGGATCCGTGGAGCGGTACACCGGGTAGATCCCGAGGTGCTTCTTCCACGCCGCGAAGTAGATGTGCTCGCGACCGCCGAGCCCGACGGCCGGCATCCCGTACCTGATCGTCTCCTCGGCATCCGGCAGCACCGTCCGGATCGCGGCGCGCGCCCGGTCGAGTCGCTCCCGCACCTCGCCGTCGAAGCCCGCGAGGTACTCGTCGACGGTCGCCGCGGTCATCGGTATCCGGGGATCGTGCGGAACAGGTCGCCCATCGAGCTGACCACGACGATCTCGATCCACACCGCGACCGCCGTGAGAACGAGGACGACGGCGATCTCCGCCCACAGCGGCGCGTGACCGCGGCCGGTGCGGCGCTTCACGATGACGGAGCGGCCGATCGTGTAGACGAGGCCGTTGATGAAGGCGAACGCCCAGTGGAAGGGCTTGGGCACGCCGCGCGCCGTGAGCTCCTTCACGTCGCGGTAGGCGAAGAAGACGCTCAGGCCGTAGCCGACATAGCCGAGCACGACCGAGGCCCAGTAGAACGGCGACAGGAAGATGCCGAACGTCGCGGACATCGCGGTGCGCGGATCGTCGGAGGTCGGGTCGAAGTCGAACATCGAGCCCCACGGCACGAAGAGCAGCAGGATCACCGGGATCACGGGCACCGCGATGACGAGCCAGATCCACGGGGTGTTCCCGTCGGTCCCCTCCGGGGCACGGAGGGCGGGCGGCGCGGGGTAGGGCTGCCCGGGAGCGTGGCGCAGCTCCGTCCAGGCGGTCCCGTCCCAGTAGCGGCCCTGCGCCAGGTTCTGCGGATCGGCGTACCAGCCCGCGGGGGCCGAGGGCGTTCCCTGTGCGCTCATGCGCCGATCCTAGGCGTGCCCACCTCGGCGAGCCGTCGCTCGAGCGACTCGACGAGCCGTTCGACGGCGAACTCGAACGCCGCGTCGGCGCGGGCGCGTCCCGAACGGCTCGCGCGCAGCGCCCGGGCGAGGGCGTCGTCGCCGAGCGCGGCGTCCCTGCCGTAGATGTGCTCCGTGCCGTTCATGTCGAGCGCCCCCGCGACGGCGAGCAGGTCGACGTTCGTGATGATGTTGAGCACGTCCTCGGGCGGGAATCCGGCCTGCTCGAGGATGGCCGCGAACGCCCGCACCGAGTCGAGCGGGGCTCCCTCCTCGAGCTCGTTGAGCATCGTGCCCGGAACCATCCACGGATGCTGCCCGATCGAGTCGCGGTCGCCCCGGGCGACGTGCCGCACCGCGTCCTGCCACGACCACGCGGGGTCGAGCTTGGGCCCGAGCCCCTCGTGCACGCGCGTGCGCATGAGCTCGAAGACGTCGTCGATGCCCCGCACGTAGTTGTAGAGCGACGGACCCTTGACCCCGAGCTTCCGCGCGAGCTGGGTGAGCGTGAAGTGCCCGTGCTGCTCGCCGAGCAGCTCGAGGGCCGCGTCGGCGATGCGCTCGCGGGAGAGCAGGGCGATCGGCGGACGACCCATCAGGCGGCCCTCCCGTCGCGGCGCCCGGCCCACGCGGCGCCGAGCTCGAAGCGGGTCGGCGCACCGAGGTCGTCCATCGCCTCGGCGATGCGGCGCCGCACCGTGCGCAGCCCCATGTCGAGCGCGGCGGCGATCTGCTCGTCGGAGCGCCCCTTCGACATGAGCAGCAGCACGGGCTCCCAGCCGCGCTCGGCGATCGGATAGGGCGTCGCGGTCTGCCACCAGCTCTCGAACAGCCAGCTGAAGGCGTCCACGAGCGACGGGCTGTAGGCCATGACCATCGCGCCCGGGCTCGTCGCGCCCCAGACCTGCGGCAGCCCCGCCATGACGCCGCGGTCGACGTAGAACCAGCTCGGCAGGCTCGGCGCGATGCGCACGGGCGCGCCGATCGAGAGCAGCGCGTCGGCGGCGGCGCGGTTGCGCGGGTCGGCGAACTCCGACGCGGGGAAGAGGTAGCGGATGGCGTAGCCGCGGCTCGCGAACTCCTCTCGCATGCCGTCGAGGTTGGGGAGGATGTGGTCGTGGATGAACGAGAAGTCGGGGTGCGAGGCTCCCGGGTTCTGCGGCGTCATCCGGGCGTTGATCGCGAACCAGCGGCGCAGCGCGTTGGCGTCGCCCTCGATGACCTCGCCCTGGATCGCGTTCTCGTCGGGTGACGCGCCGAGCTCCCACGAGCGCGAGAGCGAGGGCAGCTGCGCGAGCAGCTCGAGCATCGAGGTGGTCGCCTCCTGCTGGCGCTGCAGCGCGGTCGCGAGGTTGTCGGCGATCGCGACGTCGGGCGGCACGACGCGCAGCGCGCCGTCGACGTCCTCGACGTAGCCGCGGTCGTGCAGCATCCCGAGGGCGAGCTCGCGGTCGGGGAGGTCGGCGGCGACGCGCGCGAGCTCGTCGCGGTCGCGCGGGCGGCCGCGCAGCATGCGCACGAGCAGCTCGCGCGTTCCGGCATCGGCGCCGAGGTCGAGTTCTGGCAACGTCATGCCGTGGCAACTCCTGCTCTTGGGACGGGCGGGGGACGTCTCCTACCGTAGCCATCGCCGCGGGATATCTACAAGACGTAGTTTCTCTCCGCGGCCCCCACCTCCCGGCGCGACCGACCCCGGCTGCGCCCAGAAAACTACGGATAGTAGAAAACGAACAGGACGATCATGAACCGCACCCTCAGCCCCCGGGCGCAGCGCCGCCTGGCCTTCACCACCCTCGTCTCGTCGCTCGTCGCGCTCGGACTCGCCGTCGGCCCGCTCGCGGCCTTCGGGGCGACCTCCGACGAGGTCGGCCCCGCGTCCGCCTCCGAGGCCCTCGCGATCGAGGTCGCCCCCCAGGGGGACCCGCTCGTCGAGGACGTGCAACTCGAGACGATCGCCGCCGAGCCGACCGTCGACCCCGCCGAGCCGCCCGCCGCCGCGCCGCCCGCCGCGCCGACCGACACCGCGC
>JAEWKY010000229.1 GCA_023457615.1 Actinomycetes bacterium
CACGACGAGCGGACCCTCGCCGATGCCGAGCCGCTCGAGTGCGTGCACCGCGCCGTCCCCGCCCTCGAGCGCGGTGCTCAGGAGGTCCGCACGCAGCCGGCGCTCGACATCCGCCCCCGCCCGCAGCCGCAGCAGGTGCAGCGCGGCGACCTTCGCGGCATCCCGAAGCGCCGCGGTGCGCTCCGGATTAAGCTCCTCGGGCACGGCCGCCCACACCGAGCCGAGGATCTCGCCGCCCGCGCGCACCGCGATCGCGCACCGGGTGGTGAGCTCGGTGCCGTCGTCGCTCAGCTGGATGTAGAGCGGACCTTCCTCGGAGTAGAGCCGCTTGAAGAAGCCCGCCTCGGCGAGCAGCCGCGCGTAGCGCTCCGGGATCTGCCGCTCGAGGATCGTCTCGATGCGCGACTGGTCGACGCCGTCCTGCCGACTGGAGAACGCGAGCACGCGCGAGTTGCGGTCCTCGATCGTGACGGGGGCGTCGAGGAGCGCCGCGATCGCGTTGGCGAGGGCGAACAGGTCGCCGCTCGGCAGCCCGCCGATGAGGTCTCCCGAGGGTCCATCGTCGGAGTCGTCGGCGAGCAGGGCCGTCACCATCGCGGTGAGCTGGGTCCAGGATGCGCCCCGGGTCAGGCCGAGCAGGGCCACGCCCTGCGTGGCGGCGACCGCCGTGGTCGCCTCGTCGACGGTCACGGGCTCGCGCAGCACGAGCGCCCCGGCGCCCTGCGCGGCGAGGGAGGCGAGCACGGACGCCAGGCCGGGCCCGGCGGAGAGGCCGACGCCGAGCACGATCGCGCCCTCGGGCACCGCCTGGTCGTCGAGCGGGTCGTGCACGACGACCCCGCCGACGCGGCGGCCCGGGTCGGGCACCGGGTCGAGCGGCGACAGGAACGTCGAGCCGAGCTCGTCGAGCACGCGCTCGAGGGTCGGAAGGCGCCGCGCCATGTCGTCCAGGCTAGCCACGACCCCGTGGGTCGAGTGCCGACCGCGCAGCGGGCGGTGTATCGAAACCCACCAGCAGGGTTACTCGGGCGGGTTTCGATACTCCACGCGGCGCGCGGCACTCAACCCGCGAGGATGCCGAGGCCCGGGGTCGCGGCGAGGAGGGTGCCGTCGGCGACGACCGGGACGCCCGCGACGAGCACGTGGACGAACCCCGTCGACGGGGTGAGCGCCGCGAAGGTCGCCGTGTCGCTCACGGTCGCGGGATCGAGCACGACGAGGTCGGCATCCGCCCCCGCCTGCACGCGGCCCTTCGCGCGCATCGCCGGGACGGCGTCCTGCAGCAGCCGCGCGGGCTCCCAGGACATCCGCGAGACGGCCTCGGGCAGCGTGAAGACGCCGAGCTCGCGCACGAGCCAGCGCAGCGTGCGGGCGAAGGTGCCGGCGCTGCGCGGGTGCGCGACGGCGCCGGCCGGCGTCGCGGTGAGCGGCATCGCGTCGGAGGCCATCACGCCGCCGGGCAGGGTCACCGAGGCGAGCAGCAGCCGCAGGTCGTCGGGGTCGGACGGGTCGAGGAACTCGATGATGCACAGCCCGCCCGGGTCGGCCGCCCGCAGCTCGGCGAGCCGGTCGAGCGACGCGACGCGCTCGCCGGTGGGCAGGTAGGTGAGCGCCGTGGTCGGCGTGCCCAGGCGGGCGAACCGCTCGGGCGCGAAGAAGTCGGCGCCGATGCCGGTCGAGCCCGCGCCGTACGGGTAGGTCTCGGTGGTCAGCCGCACGCGGCGGGCCTGGGCCGCCGTGACGGCATCCCGAATCGACTCGATCTGCCGCAGCGACGTGCTGTTGAGGTGGCAGACGTGCACGTGGGCGCCGGTCGACTCGGCGACGTCGATGAGCTCGAGCGCACCGTCGAGCGACGTGCCCGGCTCCTCCATCGACATCGTGCGGGAGTGCGCGAACACCGGCACCCCGCGTCGCGCGGCGAGCTCGGCCACGGCGGCGAGCTCGGCGGGGTCGGTCGCGGGGGCGTAGCCGAGCAGCACGCCGATCCCGAGAGCGCCCTCGTCGAGAGCGTCCTCGAGCAGGCTCAGGATGGCGGCGAGCTCGCGCGGCGAGGCCGGCACGCCCCAGCGCGGGTGGGCCTGCGCGTGCTCGAAGAACTCGATGGGCGTGGCGTCGTCGGTCGGCGCCCAGTCGAGTCCGCACATGACCGACAGCCGCGCGAGCCCCCAGCTCGCCGAGTAGCCGAAGTGGATCGGGCGGTCCCGCGCCGCCGCGTAGGTGGCCGACACCGGGAGCGTGCCCGCCTCGAGCTCGAGCGCCGTCGTGACCCCGTCGAGCACCTGCAGTCGCGCGCCGTCGACGGTCTGCGCGTGCGAGTGCAGGTCGACGAATCCCGGAGCGACGACGAGCCCGGTCACGTCGAGCGTCGCGTCGGCGGCGAGCGGCTCGGACGTGACGGCGACGATGCGACCCCCCGCGATCCCGACGTTCCGGATGTCGTCGAGCCCCGTCTCCGGGTCGAGCACCCGGCCGCCGCTGAGCGCGAGCTCGACCCTCACGCGAGACGCCCGGGGGCGAAGGCCGCGAGGTCGTCGGCGGTCGCCGCGTCGAGGGCGGTGCCGGTGAGCGCGTCCGCGACCGCGGCGGCGAGGCCGAGCGACGTCTGGATGCCGTAGCCGCCCTGGCCGACGAGCCAGTACAGCCCCTCGCGGCGGGCATCCCAGCCGACGACGGGGAGGCCGTCGGGGCTCAGGGTGCGCAGGCCCGTCCACGAGCGCAGCGGCTCGCCGAGCGCGAGCCGCGTCACGCGGTCGAGGAGGTCGAGGGTGCGGTGGATGATCTCCGCCCGCGGCTGCGCGTCCTCCGGGATGCTCGGCTCGTCTTCGAGCGACGACGCGAGGATGCCGTCGCCCGCGGGGCGCAGGTAGAAGGTGTGGGCGGCATCCATCAGCATCGGGGCGGCGGGGTCGACGGGCTCGCCGTGCACGGTGGCGACGACGACCGTGCGCCGCGTGGGCGCGAGGCCGAACCCGGTCGTGCCGAATAGCGCGGCGGTCTCGTCGGCCCAGGGGCCCGCGGCGACGACGACCGTCGGGGCGCGGAACGTCTCGGCGCCGGCCTCGACGATCCAGTCGGCGCCCTCGCGGCGGGCGGCGGTGACCCCCGATC
>JAEWKY010000230.1 GCA_023457615.1 Actinomycetes bacterium
CGTTCGAGTCGATCGGGGTAGGGGTCCCCGCTCTTGACTCGAACGAGCCGATCGGAGCCCGCCCACCGCGAGCTATTCATCGATCAAGCGGACGAGTTCGTCGATGAACGAGGGGAAGTCGGAGGCCGACTTCAGGAGCCGCTGCACGTCGGTGCGGTCGCTGAAGACCTCGACGAACTGCTCGAACACCGTCTGGAACGACGCCCGGCCCTCGGCGCTGAACGCCACGAGCGCGACGACCTGCACGGTGCCCTCGCCCCAGGCGATCGGCGACTCGAAGAGGGCGATCGCGATCGCCGTGCGCTTCGCGGTCATGCGCATCGAGTGCGGCACGGCCAGCCACTCGGTGAACGCGGTCGACGAGATGCGCTCCCGGTCGAGCACGCCGTCGAGATAGTCGTCGTCGATGATGCCGCGCGCGCGCATCCGCTCGCCGAGGACGCGGATGACCGACGTCTCGTCGCGGGCCTCGAGGTCGCGGAAGAACAGGGCGTCGTCGAAGTAGAGCAGCAGCTCGTCGGCGATCGCCCGTCGGCGGCGCTGGCGGCGGATGCGCGAGATCGCGCCGCGCACGGCATCCAGGTCCGCCTCGGTCGGGATCGGCTGCACGATGACGACGTTCGCGGGGCGCACCTCCCACGGCACCGTCGAGATCACGAGGTCGGCCTCGAGCGACTCGAGGTCGACGTCGGTGCGCGTGAGCACGCGGTCGATGGCGACGTCGTCGCCGAGAGCGGGCAGGATGCGGCGCTCGAGCAGGTCGGCGATGTCGTGATAGCCGGGGCTCACGAGCACGCACGAGAGCATGCGGCCGCGGCCCGAGCGACGCTCGAGGTGCGAGCCGATGTGCAGCGCGATGTAGGCGATCTCGTCGTCGCCGATCACGATCTCGAAGGCGCTCTGGATCTCGGCGGCGATGAACACCGCGAGCTCGTAGGTGAGCGGGTACGACGACTTGATCGTGCGCGCGAGCGGGTTGGGGTTCGCCACCCCCTCCCGCGCCCGCACGACGAGGTTGCCCACGTGGGCGCCGAGCCGGGCGAGGAAGGCGTCGTCGTCGAGATCGACGAGGAACTCCTCCTGGGCGCGGTCGACGATGCGCCGCAGCACGGCGAAGTGCTCGCCCGCGCGCGGGGCGACGAGGGTGCCGGCCCGCGTCGTGAGGAGCGTCGTCAGGTCGCTGAGCTCCCCCGACGGCAGCCGCGTGCCGAACCTGTCGGCGACGAGGCGGTCGAGGGCGCCCGCCACCGGGTCGCCCGGCTCGGGGGCGTCCTCGGCGAGGGCCGAACCGCGCGAGCGCTCGACGGCGATCGCGGTGTGCAGCAGCACGCGGTCGAGCCCGAACTCGTTGACGGCGTAGCCCTGGTGCTCGAGCACCCCGATGACGTCGGTCTTGAAGCCGGAGAGGTCGTCGATGCCGAACGACTCCTGCACGCGGCGGAGGTCGACGAGGCCGTGGGCCTGCTCCTCGGAGAACAGGCGGCTGACGAGCCGGCGGTGCCCGGCATCCGGGCCGACGAGGCGCACGGCGTCGCCCTCGCGCTGGAGCTCGAGGCCCGCCTCGCGCGCGAGTCCGCGCACCTGGCGGAGGTCGGCCTCGAGGGTCGACGGGCTCACGAAGAGGGAGTCGGCGAGCTCGTGCACGTCGAGCTCGGCGCCCGCGTGCGTGAGGCGCGTCACGAGGAACGTCATGCGCTCGCGGGGCGTGCCGGCGCGCTCGGCGCTGCGGTCGCGGCTCGCGTACTCCGCGTGCGCCGAGCGGTTGAGCCGGTAGCCGTCGGGAGAGGAGAGGATGACGTCGAGCGGCGCCGCCGCGGCCTTCACCGCGACGACGTAGCTGCGCACGGTGCGCGTCGAGACCCCGAGGTGCTCGGCGATCTCGCTCGCCGGAGTCCATCCGGAGGCCCGCGACAGGTACGCGAGGAGCATCGGTGACTTGTCGGCCATCTCCGGGCCACTCAACCACGGATCGCCGCACGGCGCGACGGAGCGCGCGCTTCCGCACCCCCGGAAGGGAACCTGTTTGAGCCCCGAGTGAGGGGTTGGCCAGAGTGGGAGAGCAGTAGTCCGGCCCGGAATCGCGAGGAGGCGACCATGGCGACCATCGTGCTCGTCTGCGCGGCCGGCGTCTCCGGCACCTTCCTCGCCCGACGGATCGCGCCCTCCCTCCCCGACGTCCAGTTCGTCGTCACGACCGAGCACGGCCTCGAGGACGCGCTCGGTCGCGCCGACGCCGTGCTCGTCGCGCCGCAGCTCGCCGCGTCCGCCGACGCCATCCGCGCCCGCTGCGCCCCCCGGCCCGTCGGCCTTCTCCCCGTCGAGGCGATGACCCCGGCCGGCAGCATCCTCGCCGTCGACGCGGTCGACGCCCTCGTCCAGACCCTCGAAGAAGAAGCACAAAGGAGCACGGATGTCTGAGCGCACCGTCGTCGTCGCGTCGAGCCACGGGCTGCACGCCCGCCCCGCCGCCCTGTTCACCCAGACCGCCGCGAAGGCGGGGCTGCCGGTGACGATCAAGAAGGGCGACCGCTCGGTCGACGCCACGAGCATCCTCGGCGTCATCTCGCTCGGCATCGACCACGGCGACGAGGTCGTGCTCGCGGCCGACGGCGAGGGCGCCGACGAGGCGCTCGACGCCCTCGAGGCCCTGCTGCTCGAGGACCACGACGCGTGACCACCCTCTCCGGGATCGGCGTCGGCCGCGGGCTCGCGGTCGGGCCGGTGCGGCGGATGTCCGATCCGCTGCCCGAGCCGCCGACGACGGCGAGCACGCTCGGCCCCGACGCCGAGAAGGAGCGCGTCACGCACGCGCTCGCCGCGACGGCGGACGACATCCGCTCCCGCGCCGCGAAGGCCGGCGGCAAGGCCGGCGAGGTGCTCGAGGCGCAGGCCCTCATGGTCGACGATCCGACGCTGCGCACCGACATCGACGCCCGCATCGACACGGGCAACACGGCGGAGCGCGCGGTCTTCGACGCCTTCAACGTCTTCGTCGACATGCTGCGCGGGCTGGGCGAGTACATGGCCGGCCGGGTCTCCGACCTCGAGGACCTCTCGCAGCGCTCGATCGCCCGCCTGATGGGCGTGCCCGTGCCGTCGGTGCCCGACAGCGACGTGCCCTTCGTGCTCGTCGCGCGCGACCTCGCGCCCGCCGACACCGCGCTGCTCGACATCTCCCGCGTGCTCGCGATCGTGACGTCCGAGGGCAGCAAGAGCACCCACACCGCGATCCTCGCCGGCGAGAAGGGCATCCCGGCGGTCGTCGGGATGCCGGACGCCGCGACGATCGCGGAGGGGTCCACCGTCATCGTGGACCCGGTGGCCGGCACGGTGGAGGTCGATCCGTCGGCGGAGGCGGTGACCGCGGCCGAGACGCGGATCGCCGAGCGCGCGTCCCGGGTCCACGCCACCGGTCCCGGGGCGCTCGCCGACGGCACCGCCGTGCCGCTGCTCGCGAACCTCGGCTCGGCCGAGGGCGTCGAGAAGGCAGTCGCCGAGGGCGCCGAGGGCGTCGGGCTGTTCCGCACCGAGTTCCTGTTCCTCGACGCGGACACCGCGCCGACGGTCGAGCAGCAGCGCGCGGCCTACTCCGCCGTGCTGGCCGGCTTCCCGGGTCAGAAGGTCGTCGTGCGCGCGCTCGACGCGGGCGCCGACAAGCCGCTCGCCTTCCTCAACGACGACGAGGAGGAGAATCCCGCGCTCGGTCTGCGCGGCATCCGCTCGCTCCGCGCGAAGGAGGCCGTGCTGCGCGACCAGCTCACCGCGCTCGCCGCGGCCGACGCCGAGAACGAGGCCGACACCTGGGTGATGGCTCCGATGGTCGCGACCGTCGAGGAGACGCGCTACTTCACCGCTCTCGCGAAGGAACTCGGTCTGAAGACGGCGGGCGTCATGGTCGAGGTGCCGTCCGCGGCGCTGCTCGCCGACCGCATCCTCGCCGTCGCCGACTTCGCCTCGATCGGCACCAACGACCTCACGCAGTACACGATGGCGGCCGACCGGATGCTCGGATCGGTCGCGTCGTTCCAGGACCCGTGGCATCCCGCCGTGCTCGACCTCGTCGGGCGCATCGGTGCCGCCGGCACGACCCACGGCAAGCCCGTGGGCGTCTGCGGGGAGGCGGCGGGCGACCCGAAGCTCGCCGTCGTCCTCGTCGGCCTGGGGGTCACGACCCTGTCGATGAGCCCGCCCGCGATCGCCGACGTGCGCGACGAACTCGCCCGCTGGACGCTCGAGGGCGCCCGGGCCGCCGCCCGCGCCGCGCTCGACACCGAGGATGCCGCCGGCGCCCGCGCCGCGGTCGAGGACCTCACCCCGCACTGACGCGGCCCCCGGCTCGATCCACCCCCCTCACCCATGACGCAGCACCCCAACAGAAGGAGACACACCACATGACAACGACGTCAACCACCGCCTCGGGCGCGACCAACGCGCGCGTGCGGGTGCAGAGGTTCGGATCGTTCCTCTCGAACATGATCCTGCCCAACATCGCGGTGTTCATCGCGTGGGGCATCATCACGGCGTTCTTCATCCCGACCGGCTGGACCCCCAACGAGACCCTCGCGGCGCTCGTCGGCCCGATCCTGCTGACCCTCATCCCGGTGCTCATCGCGTTCACCGGCGGCCGCATGGTCTACGACTGGCGCGGTGGCGTCGTCGGCGCCGTGACCGCCATGGGTGTGATCGTCGCCGAGCCGGATCGCGTCATGATCCTCGGCGCGATGATCGCCGGTCCGCTCTCGGCCTGGCTCTTCAAGCAGCTCGAGCGCCTCTGGAAGGGCCGGGTGCGCGCGGGCTTCGAGATGCTCGTCGACAACTTCTCCGCGGGCATCTTCGCCTTCGGGGCGGCGATCGCGGCGTTCTTCGGCCTGAGCAAGGTCGTCGTCTGGATCAGCGACGTCTTCGGCGGCGCGGTCGGGTTCCTCGTCGAGAACGGCCTGCTGCCGCTCGCGAGCATCATCGTGGAACCGGCGAAGGTGCTGTTCCTCAACAACGCGATCAACCACGGCGTGTTCACGCCGCTGGGCGCCGAGCAGTCGGCCGAGACCGGGAAGAGCATCTTCTTCCTCATCGAGGCGAACCCCGGCCCCGGCGCCGGTCTGCTCCTCGCGATCATCGTGTTCGGTGTCGGCGCCGCCCGGGCGACCGCTCCGGGAGCGTTCATCATCCACTTCTTCGGCGGCATCCACGAGATCTACTTCCCGTACGTGCTGGCCAAGCCGTTCCTCATCCTCGCGATGATCGCCGGCGGCGCGACGGGCGTGCTGACGAACGTCATCTTCGGATCCGGCCTGCGAGCCCCGGCGTCGCCGGGATCGATCTTCGCGATCCTCTTCCAGACGGCGTCGGACAGCTTCCTCGGCGTCATCCTCTCCGTGATCCTCTCGGCGGCGGTGACCTTCCTCGTCGCCGCGGTGATCCTGCGGGCGAGCCGCAAGCGCGACCTCGCGGACGCCGACGCGGCGTTCACGTCCGCGGTCTCGCAGACGCAGGCGAACAAGGGCAAGGAGAGCTCCGCGCTCGCCGGGCTCGCGGCCGCCGCCGGTGCCGGGGCGATCTCGAACATCGTGTTCGCGTGCGACGCGGGCATGGGCTCGAGCGCGATGGGCGCCACGGTGCTGCGCAAGAAGCTCAAGGATGCCGGCGTCACCGGGGTCACGGTCACCAACAAGGCGATCGCGAACCTCGACGGCGGCGAGGACCTGGTCATCACCCAGAAGGAGCTGACCGACCGGGCCAAGGGCAAGGCGCCGAACGCGGTCCACGTCTCCGTGGACAACTTCATGAACAGCCCCGCCTACGACGACGTCGTCTCGACGGTCGCCGAGAACCGGGCCGCGAAGAAGTGAGCGCGTAGCAGGATGGGTGCAGGGCGGAGACGTCGTCCCGCCCTGCACCCTCATCCCGCACCGCCAGCCACCACACCGCCCGGGAAGGACATCCACCCCATGACCGACGTTCTCGACATCTCGCGCATCCGCCTCTCGGGCTCCGGGACCACCCGCGACGACGCCATCCGCGAGGCGGGCAGGCTGCTCGTCGACTCGGGCGCCGTCACCCAGGCCTACGCCGACGCGATGTTCGACCGCGAGGAGGCCGTGTCGACGTACATGGGCAACTACCTCGCCATCCCGCACGGCACGAACGAGGCGAAGGACGGGATCCTGTCGTCGGCCCTGTCGTTCGTGCGCTACGACACCGAGCTCGACTGGAACGGCAACCCCGTGCGGTTCGTCGTCGGCATCGCGGGCAAGGGCGACGAGCACCTCGGCATCCTCTCCGGCGTCGCGATCGCGTTCAGCGACGACGCCGTGGTCGAGAAGCTGCTCGCGGCGACCTCCCCGGAGGAGATCGTCGGCCTCCTCGACCTCGAGTCATGAGCCGGCCGGTCGCGGTCCACTTCGGGGCCGGCAACATCGGCCGCGGCTTCATCGGCCTGCTGCTGCACGAGGCCGGGTACGAGGTCGTCTTCGCCGACGTGAACGCGACCCTCATCGGGATGCTGCGGTCGGCATCCTCGTATCGGGTCGTCGAGGCGGGGGCCGGGGGCGTCGAGAAGACGGTCACCGGATTCCGCGCGATCGACTCGAGCGCCGACCCGGCCGGGCTCACCGAGGCTCTCGCGGCGGCGTCGGTCATCACGACGGCGGTCGGTCCCAACATCCTCAAGTTCGTCGCCCCGGCGATCGCGGCCGGCATCCTCGCCCGGCCGATCTCGGCCGGCCCCGTCGCCGTCATGGCGTGCGAGAACGCGCTCGGCGCCACCGACCTGCTGCGCGACGAGGTGCTGAAGCACGGCGCCGCGGAGGAGATCGGGGTGCGCGCCGTGTTCGCGAACACCGCGGTCGACCGCATCGTGCCCGAGCAGGCGGCCGACTCCCTCGACGTGACGGTCGAGCCGTACTGCGAGTGGGCCGTCGAGTCGACGGCGTTCGGATCGGCGGTTCCCGACATCCCGGGCGCGCACTTCGTGCCCTCGCTCGCGCCGTACATCGAGCGGAAGCTGTTCACCGTCAACACCGGGCACGCGACGACGGCGTATCACGGGCGACTCGCGGGTCACGGCACGATCGCCGGGGCGCTCGCCGATCCCGCCGTGCGGGCGGCCGTCGAGGCCGTGCTGCGCGAGACGTCGGACTACCTCGTCGCGACGCACGACTTCGACGAGTCGGAGCAGGCGGCGTACCGCGAGAAGACGCTCGAGCGGTTCTCGAACCCGGCGATCGACGACTCCGTCGAGCGCGTCGGGCGCCAGCCGCTGCGCAAGCTGTCGCGGCACGAGCGCTTCGTCTCGCCCGCGGCCGAGATCGCGGAGGCCGGGGGATCGGCGACCGCGCTGCTCGGGGCGATGGCCGCCGCGCTGCGCTTCGACGCCCCCGGTGACGAGGAGGCGGTGAGGCTGCAGGCGATGCTGCGCGACGGCTCCGACCTCGTGCGGGAGGTCATGGGCCTCACCCCCGACGACGCCCTCTACGACGGAGCCTCCGCGACCGTCTCGGCGGTGCGCGCCGCGCTCTGACCGCTCGCGCCGCGCTCTGACCGCATCCTCGATCCCGGATCCGGTTTGCTCCGCCGATCTGCGCTTGCTCCGCCGCAATCTCGCGGAGCAGGCGCAGATCGGCGGAGTAACCCGGGTGGGGGAGGCGTTCGCGCGGCGCGAAGCACACGAGACGGCTTCGGCTGGCGCGACACGCCCGGATGTCGTATGGTTGATCCTTGGTGCCTTCGGGCGGCTTCGGCCTGCCATCGCACCAATCCCCGCAGATCAGCAGAGCACTTAGTAGAGGTATGGCGAAGAAAGACGGCGTGATCGAGCTCGAGGGCTCGGTGCTGGAGGCACTCCCGAACGCGATGTTCCGGGTGGAGCTCACGAACGGGCACAAGGTGCTCGCTCACATCTCCGGCAAGATGCGCCAGAACTACATCCGGATCCTTCCGGAAGACCGCGTCGTCGTCGAGCTGAGCCCGTACGACCTCACGCGCGGCCGCATCGTCTACCGCTACAAGTGAGCCTGCTGAGAAGTAACGCCCCGTGGACGCCTCCACGGGGACGATGACAGCGAGAAGAGAAGCATCATGAAGGTCAACCCCAGCGTCAAGCCGATCTGCGACCACTGCAAGGTGATCCGTCGCAACGGCCGCGTCATGGTCATCTGCAAGTCCAACCCGCGCCACAAGCAGCGCCAGGGCTGAGACTCCTCAGACTCACAACTGAATACACACAAGCGTCACCAAGAACCGCGCGAGCGGGGACACCTCGAGTCGGAGGCTCGGGCACCGGAGACGCACAGACCTCCGAACAACTCCCAGGAGTACACGCATGGCACGTCTTGCCGGCGTCGACATCCCGCGCGACAAGCGCGTGGAAGTGGCGCTCACCTACATCTACGGGGTCGGCCGCACGCGCGCGCTTCAGACCCTCAAGGAGACCGGGATCTCCGGTGACATCCGCGTCAAGGATCTGACCGACGACCAGCTCGTCGCGCTCCGCGACTTCATCGAGGCCACCTTCAAGGTGGAGGGCGACCTCCGTCGCGAGGTGCAGGCCGACATCCGCCGCAAGGTCGAGATCGGCTCCTACGAGGGCCTCCGCCACCGTCGCGGCCTCCCCGTGCGCGGTCAGCGCACGAAGACCAACGCGCGCACCCGCAAGGGCCCGAAGCGCACCGTCGCCGGCAAGAAGAAGGCAGGCAAGAAGTAATGGCCGCTCCCAAGGCCTCCGCCGCGCGCAAGCCGCGTCGCAAGGAGAAGAAGAACATCGCCGTGGGCCAGGCCCACATCAAGTCGACGTTCAACAACACGATCGTCTCGATCACCGACACCACGGGTGCGGTCATCGCGTGGGCCTCCGGCGGCGACGTCGGCTTCAAGGGCTCGCGCAAGTCGACGCCCTACGCCGCGGGCATGGCCGCCGAGGCCGCCGCGCGCAAGGCGCAGGAGAACGGCATGAAGAAGGTCGACGTCTTCGTGAAGGGCCCGGGTTCGGGCCGCGAGACCGCGATCCGCTCGCTCACGGCGGCGGGCCTCGAGGTCGGCACGATCAACGACGTGACCCCTCAGGCGCACAACGGCGTTCGTCCGCCGAAGCGCCGCCGCGTCTGACGACTTCGACACTTCTCAACTGAACACCCCGGCGGACCAGCCACCCGCCGGAACTCCCGTGGGCGTCATATGGCGGTCGCCCTCGCCGAAAGGAAAACCACGTGCTCATTGCACAGCGTCCCACTCTGTCCGAGGAGAGCCTCTCCGAGTTCCGCTCGCGGTTCGTCATCGAGCCGCTGGAGCCCGGCTTCGGGTACACCCTCGGCAACTCGCTGCGTCGCACCCTGCTGTCGTCCATCCCGGGCGCGGCGGTCACCAGCATCCGCATCGACGGCATCCAGCACGAGTTCTCGACGGTCGCCGGGGTGAAGGAGGACGTCGTCGAGATCGTCCTCAACATCAAGAACCTCGTGGTCTCGAGCGAGCACGACGAGCCGATCACGGCCTACCTGCGCAAGCAGGGCGCGGGCCAGGTCACGGCCGCCGACATCTCGGCGCCGACCGGGGTGGAGATCCACAACCCGGAGCTCGTCATCGCGACGCTCAACGACAAGGCGAAGTTCGAGCTCGAGCTGACGATCGAGCGCGGCCGCGGCTACGTCTCGGCGACGCAGAACCGCAGCGAGTTCAGCGAGGCCGGTCAGATCCCGATCGACTCGATCTACTCGCCCGTGCTCAAGGTCACCTACCGCGTCGAGGCGACGCGTGCCGGTGAGCGCACCGACTTCGACCGCCTGGTCGTGGATGTCGAGACGAAGCCGGCGATCACGCCGCGCGACGCGATCGCCTCCGCCGGCCGCACGCTCGTGGAGCTCTTCGGGCTCGCGCGCGAGCTGAACACCGCCGCCGAGGGCATCGAGATCGGGCCCGCCCCGGTCGACGCCGTGCTCAGCAGCGAGCTCAGCATGCCGATCGAGGACCTCGACCTCTCCGTGCGCAGCTACAACTGCCTCAAGCGCGAGGGCATCAACACCGTCGCGGAGCTCGTCGCCCTCTCGGAGACGCAGCTCATGAACATCCGCAACTTCGGTCAGAAGTCGGTCGACGAGGTGCGCGACAAGCTGACGGAGATGGGCCTGTCGCTCAAGGACAGCGTGCCCGGCTTCGACGGCGCGCACTTCTACGGCGGCTACGACGACGAGGAGCAGAGCTGAGTCCCGCGCTCACGCTCTGACGAACCCCAGGAAGAACGAGAATCATGCCTAAGCCCACGAAGGGTCCCCGCCTCGGAGGAGGCCCGGCTCACGAGCGTCTGCTGCTCGCGAACCTCGCCGCCGCGCTGTTCACGCACGAGAGCATCCAGACGACCGAGACCAAGGCCAAGCGCCTGCGTCCGCTCGCCGAGCGCCTCATCACGTTCGCCAAGCGGGGTGACCTCCACGCCCGTCGCCGGGTGCTCGCGGTCATCACCGACAAGGGCGTCGTGCACAAGCTCTTCACGGAGATCGCGCCTCAGGTCGAGGACCGCGAGGGCGGCTACACCCGCATCGTGAAGACCGGCTTCCGCAAGGGCGACAACGCGCCGATGGCGGTCATCGAGCTCGTGCTCGAGCCCGTCGTGAAGAAGCCGTCGGCGAAGAAGGCCGCGGCGGCGAAGGCCGCCGACGCGAAGCCCGCCAAGGCCGAGAAGCCCGCCGCCGAGGAGACCCCGGCCGAGGACGCACCGGCCGAGGAGACCGAGGCCGCCGAGGAGGCGCCCGCCGAGGCCGCCCCCGCCGAGGATGCCCCGGCCGAGGAGGCCACCGCCGAGCAGGCCGAGGAGTCGGCCGACGAGGCCGCCGCCGACGCTCCCGCCGAGGACGACGCGAAGTAACACCCTCGCGAGAGGAACAGCCATGACGGGCCCGCTGAGTGCTCGAGTCTCCGCCCCGGTGGAGCTCGCGCTCCCGGCGGGCCCGTCCGGCGTCTCCTGGCGTCGCGTCACGCTCGACGACGTCGACGCCCTCGTCGAGCTGAACGCCGCCATCGCCGCCGCCGACCACCCCGAGTGGACCGAGACGCGCGAGGAGGTCGAGGACGAGCTCACCCACTCGTGGATCGACCTCGTGCGCGACTCGGTGCTCGCCGAGGCCGACGGACGGCCCGTCGCGTACGGACTGCAGATCGCGACGCCGAATCCCGAGACGATCGTGCGCAGCATCGCGTTCGGCGGCGTGCGCCCGTCGCACCGCGGCCGTGGGATCGGGCGCACCCTGCTCGAGTGGCAGCGCGATCGCGGACGGCAGCAGCTCGCGGCCTCCGAGCTCGAGCTGCCGGGCTGGCTCATGCTCTACGTCGAGGAGCGCAACGCGAGCGGCATGCGTCTCGCCGAGCGATCCGGGATGCCGCTCGTGCGCTGGTTCACGAAGATGCAGCGCGACCTGAGCGACCCGATCCCGGAGCTCCCGGTGCCCGAGGGGCTCGTCTTCGCGACCCCGACGCCCGCCGACGGCGATCGCATCCACGCGGCCAAGAACGCCGCCTTCCGCGACCACTGGGGCAGCCAGCCGAGCACCGACGAGGGCTGGTCGTCGATGATGGCCCAGCCGACCGTGCGGTGGGATCTCGGCGTGATCGCGCTCGATGGCGACGAGGTCGCGGGATTCGTGCTCACCGACGTCTACCCCGACGACTTCGAGGCGCAGGGCTACGTGGGCGGCTACATCCCGCTCGTCGGCGTCACGCCCGCCTGGCGCCGACCGGGCGTCGCGCCCGCGCTGCTCGCCGCCGCCTTCCGCGGCTACCGGGCCGCGGGTCACGAGAAGGTCGCGCTGGATGTCGACAGCGAGAACCCCTCGGGGGCGCTCGGGCTCTACACGGGCCTGGGCTTCGTGCCCGTCACGCGCAGCGTCGCGTACGTCGAGGAGTTCTGAGGCTGTTTGCCCGAAAGGGCCCCATCGCGCGGGCGGAGGGGGCAGATTCGGGCAGATAGCCCGTTGCTGCGGCGCTCAGAACGGGGTCGGCAGGGAGAGGTCGGCCGACTCGTCGCGCAGCGGCGGGAGCTGCCCGAGCCGGTCCACGGCGTCACCGACCGAGGCGGCGTAGATGCCGGCGCCGATCGGTCCGAAGTGCACCTGGTCGCGTGCCATCTCGTGGAGGTAGGGCTGGATGGCGTCGTGCCAGTTGGCGAGCTCGACGTTGCGGTACACGAGCGCGAACGAGGCGAGCTCGGCGTTGACGCCGGGGATCCAGCCGCGGGGCGCCTGCGCGTTGACGACGATGAGCTCGCGCCGCGGGCCGATGATCGCCCGCACCTCCTCGAGCGTCGCGCGGTCGATCGGACCGTTCGTGCCGAGGGCGATCACCACCACCTCCCGCAGCTGGCCGGCGTCGACCTGGGCCCGAACGAGGGCGGGCGCCGACCCCATGTTGCGGGAGACGGCGGCGTCGATCGCGATGCCCGGGAACCGCTCCTGGAGCGCGGCCGCCGCGGCGAGCATGGCCGAGTCGCCGATCGCGCTGATCTGATCGCCGGTCGCCGGACCCGCGTCGACGGGGGGCGCCTCGTCGTCCTCGGCCGCCTCGTCGATCGCCTCCTGGCCGGCCTCGATGTACGACTG
>JAEWKY010000231.1 GCA_023457615.1 Actinomycetes bacterium
GTGCCGGTCGACGCGGCGGTGCCCGTCGGCGCCGGCGGCGCGACGGGGGCGATCGACACGCAGGGCTGGGCCGCCGAGCCCGAGACGCCGCTCGGCGCGCCGCTCGGCCGGGCCGACTTCGACGACGAGGACGACCTCGACATCCCCGAGTTCCTCAAGTAGCGGTGGGCGAGAGCCTCGCGGACCGGCTCGCCGGAGTCGACGCGCGCATCGCCGACGCCGCCCGGGAGGCCGGGGCGCCGCTGCCGACCCGCATCGTCGTGACCAAGTTCCACCCGGCCGCGCTCGTGCGCGAGCTCGTCGGGCTCGGCGTGCGCGACGTCGGGGAGAACCGCCACCAGGAGGCCGTCGCGAAGGCGGCGGAGGTGGCCGACCCGCGCCTGGTCTGGCACTTCGTCGGCCAGCTGCAGAGCAACAAGGCCAGGGCCGTGCGACGCTACGCCGCGACCGTGCACTCGGTCGATCGGCCGTCGCTCGTCGACGGGCTCTCGGCGGCGGACGGCGTCGAGCTCGGGGTGTTCCTCGAGATCGACCTGAGCGGAGAGCCCGGCCGCGGGGGAGTCGCGCCCGAGGGGGCGGAGGTGCTCGCCGAGCGCGTGCTCGCCGCGCCGGGACTCCGGCTGCTCGGCGTCATGGGCGTCGCCCCGCTCGGGGCCGCGCCGCGCCCCGCGTTCGCCCGCCTGCGTGCGGTCTCGGAGCGCATCCGGAGCCTCGAGCCGCGGGCGGCCGCGATCTCCGCGGGCATGTCGGGCGACTTCCGGGAGGCGATCCTCGAGGGCGCGACACACCTGCGCATCGGGACGGCAATCACGGGGAATCGCCCGACCCCCGGTTAATGTCGAGACGGATGCCGCGCCTGTGACCGCGGCACCGGGCTCTCGGGAGGGTGAGATGGCGAATCCGCTGCGCAAGACGATGGTGTACCTCGGTCTGGCCGATGAGGACTACGACGACCTGCCCGCGGCCCCCGTCGCGCCGGTGGCCCCGACCGCGGGCCGTGCCCCGGTGACGCCGCTGCGCCGCCCGGTCGCGGCGAGCAAGCACCACCAGCCCGCGGGGATGAACGAGATCGCGACGATCGTGCCGCGCCAGTACCGCGACGTGCAGCAGATCGCCGAGGCGTTCCGCGAGGGCGTCCCGGTCATCGTCAACCTCTCGCAGATGGCCGACGCCGACGCGCGCCGCCTCATCGACTTCTGCGGCGGCCTGGTCTCGGGGCTCTACGGGAAGATCGAGAAGGTCACCGGCAAGGTGTTCCTCCTCTCGCCCGAGCACGTCGCCGTGAGCGGCGAGCAGGAGGAGGCCGACGCCGAGGTCGAGGCGGGCTTCTTCGGCCACTGAGCGCCGTCGTCCCGGCGGGGTGCGCCCGTCCGGGCGGCGTCCGCGATGTCACCCGGTGACGTCGCCGGAGGCGTCCGAAACGTACCCTTCGACCGTTCAGGTTCCGCGTTGTACGCTGGGAGTCTCGACCCCAGGATGAGGGTCGGATGCCCGCACTCGTCAAGGACGGCCGCACCCCGCGGCTCGGGGGATGACGAGCAGTATGTCCCAGAGGTGATGTCATGGCCCTGACTCCGGAAGACGTGGTCAACAAGCGGTTCAACCCGACGAAGTTCCGCGAGGGCTACGACCAGGACGAGGTCGACGACTTCCTCGACGAGGTCGTCGTCGAGCTGCGCCGGCTCAACCAGGAGAACGAGGAGCTGCGTCAGCGCCTCGTCGCCGGGGAGTCGCGTCTCGCCGAGCTCCAGCGCAACGCCGCCGCCGCGCCCGCGCAGGCCGCCCCCGTCGCCGCCCCGATGCCCGCCCCGGTCCCGGAGCAGCCCGCGTTCGCGCCGGCCGGCTTCGATCCCAACGCCATGGATCCGGGCAACACCAACAACCTCCTCCAGCTCGCGCGTCGCCTCCACGAGGAGCACGTGCGCGAGGGCATGGAGAAGCGCGACCAGCTCATCGCCGAGGGTCACGCCGCCGCGGCGCGCGTGGTGTCGGAGGCGGAGCAGGGCGCCCGCGCCCAGCTCGGCCAGCTCCAGCAGGAGCGCCAGGAGCTCGAGCGTCAGGTCGAGGAGCTCCGTCAGTTCGAGCGCGACTACCGCACGAAGCTCCGCGGCTACATCGAGGGTCAGCTCCGCGAGCTCGAGAGCTCGAACGCTCTGACCTCCGGCCCGTCGGCCCCGCAGCAGCCCGCCGTGGCGGCGGCTCCGCAGCAGGCGGCGCCGCAGTACGCGCAGGCGGCGCCCGCGGGCTACCCGCAGGCGCCGGGCGAGTACGCTCCCGCCCCGGCCTACGGCGCCCCGCAGCCCAGCGAGTACCCGGGCTTTGGCCCGGGCAACTGAGCCCGAGGCGCTCGAGCCCGCACCGCCTCGTCGGCGGCCGCGCCCGCGCGCCCTCGGCCTGCTCGCGGCCGTCGCCCTCGTGGCGTACGGCCTCGACCAGGGGTCGAAGTACCTCATCACGACGAGTCTCTCGATCAACGAGAGCATCCCGATCCTCGGCGAGGTGCTGCAGTTCCGCTACGTGACGAACCCCGGCGCCGCGTTCTCGCTCGCGACGGGGTTCACGTGGGTGCTGTCGATCGTCGCGCTCGGGGTCATCGTGTTCATCGTCTGGTTCGCCCCGCGCATCCGCTCGCTCGCCTGGGCGACGATGTTCGGGCTCGTGCTCGGCGGCGCCTTCGGCAACGTCACCGACCGGCTGTTCCGGCCGCCGTCGTTCGGCACCGGGCACGTCGTCGACTTCATCCAGGTGTGGGGCTTCCCGGCGATCTTCAACGTCGCCGACATCGCGGTCGTCTCGGCGATGGGGCTCTTCCTGCTGCTCTCGCTCCGCAACGTCGGGCTCGACGGGGTGCGCGTGAGGGACGACAGGTACGCGACGCGGCCCGAGGACCTGCCGACGGAGCCCGGCGACTGATGGAGCAGCGCAGTCTGCCGGTGCCCGACGGGCTCGCCGGGCAGCGCGCGGACGCCGGGCTCGCGAGACTCCTCGGCTTCTCCCGGAGCTTCGCGGCGGAGGTGCTCGAGGCCGGGGGAGTGCGGCTCGACGGCATCCTGCTCGGCAAGTCGGACCGGCTGCGCGCCGACGCCTGGCTCGAGATCGAGTGGGCGCCCCGCGAGGAGCCGCGCGTCGTGCCGCAGGTCGTGCCGGGATTCCGCATCGTGCACGACGACGACGACCTCGTCGTGATCGACAAGCCCGTCGGCATCGTCGCCCATCCCGCCCCGGGGTGGAGCGGACCCACGGTGCTCGGCGCTCTCGCGGCGGCGGGGTACCGCATCGCGACCTCGGGCGCGCACGAGCGGCAGGGCATCGTGCACCGGCTCGACGTCGGAACGAGCGGCCTCATGGTCGTCGCCAAGTCCGAGGCGGCCTACACGGAGCTCAAGCGCCTGTTCCACGACCGCGAGGTCGACAAGATCTACCACGCCGTCGTGCAGGGGCATCCCGACCCGCTCGCCGGGACGATCGACGCGCCCATCGGGCGTCACAGCAGCAACGACTGGAAGTTCGCGATCCGGGCGGAGGGCAAGCACGCCGTCACCCACTACGAGACGCTCGAGGCGATGCGCGCCGCGAGCCTCCTCGAGATCCACCTCGAGACCGGTCGTACGCACCAGATCCGCGTGCATCTCGCGGCCCAGCGGCATCCGTGCGTCGGCGACGCGCTCTACGGCGCCGACCGCGCGCTGACCGAGCGGCTCGGGCTCACGCGCCAGTGGCTGCACGCCCACCGGCTCGGATTCCGGCATCCCGCGACGGGGGAGTACGTGCTCTTCGAGTCGCCGTACCCGGACGACCTCCAACACGCGCTCGACGTCCTGCGGGAGGGCTGAGCTGCCGTTTATCCTGAGAGACCGAACCCCGGAGATGTCGTGACAGGTCTTTCGTCAGCGCAGTCCTTCGTGCACCTGCACGTCCACAGCGAGTACTCGATGCTGGACGGCGCGGCGCGGGTCGGGCAGCTCATGCAGGCGGTGAACGACCACGGGATGCCGGCGATCGCGATCACCGATCACGGCAACAACTTCGGCGCCTTCGACTTCTGGCGGCAGGCCACCGACGCGGGCATCAAGCCGATCATCGGCACCGAGGCGTACGTGACCCCCGGCACCCACCGCTCCGACAAGACGCGCGTGCGCTGGGGCAACGGCGGGGAGGACGACGTCTCGGGCGCCGGCGCCTACACGCACATGACGCTGTTCGCCGAGACGACCGAGGGGATGCACAACCTCTTCCGCCTCAACAGCCTCGCCTCGCTCGAGGGCTACTACTTCAAGCCGCGCATGGACCGCGAGCTGCTGCAGCGGTACGCGAAGGGCATCATCGCGACGACGGGCTGCCCGTCGGGCGAGGTGCAGACGCGGCTCCGGCTCGGCCAGTACGACGAGGCGCTCCGGGCCGCGGCCGACTTCCGCGACATCTTCGGCAAGGACAACTACTTCGCCGAGATCATGGACCACGGACTCGGCATCGAGCGCCGCGTCATGGCCGACGTCATCCGCATCGCGAAGGAGCTCGGCATCCCGCTCGTCGCGACGAACGACCTGCACTACACGCACGCGAAGGATGCCGGCGCGCACGAGATCCTGCTGTGCGTGCAGTCGGGATCGACGCTCGCCGACCCCAACCGGTTCAAGTTCGACGCGAACGAGTTCTACCTCAAGAGCCCCGCGGAGATGCGCCAGATCTTCCGCGACCACCCCGACGCGTGCGACAACACGCTCGCGATCGCGGAGCGCTGCGAGGTGGAGTTCGACACGAGCGCCAACTACATGCCGCGCTACCCGGTGCCGGAGGGCGAGACCGAGCAGACGTGGTTCGTGAAGGAGGTCGAGCAGGGCCTCGCGGCCCGGTACCCGGCGGGCGTCCCCGACGAGGTGCGCGCGCAGGCGGAGTACGAGATCGGCGTCATCAACCAGATGGGCTTCCCGGGGTACTTCCTCGTCGTCGCCGACTTCATCAACTGGTCGAAGGACAACGGCATCCGCGTCGGACCGGGCCGCGGCTCGGGCGCGGGCTCGATGGCCGCCTACGCGATGAAGATCACCGATCTCGACCCGCTGCGGCACGGCCTCATCTTCGAGCGGTTCCTCAACCCCGACCGCGTCTCGATGCCCGACTTCGACGTCGACTTCGACGAGCGTCGGCGCGGCGAGGTCATCAAGTACGTGACCGAGAAGTACGGCGCCGAGCGCGTCGCCCAGATCGTCACCTACGGCACGATCAAGTCCAAGCAGGCCCTCAAGGATGCCGGCCGCGTGCTCGGCTTCCCGTTCTCGATGGGGGAGAAGCTCACCAAGGCCATGCCGGCGCCGATCATGGCGAAGGACATCCCGCTCGCCGGCATCACCGACCCGACGCACGAGCGCTACAAGGAGGCGGCCGACTTCCGCGCGATCCTCGACGTCGACCCGGATGCCCGCCAGGTGTACGAGACCGCGATGGGCCTCGAGGGCCTCAAGCGGCAGTGGGGCGTGCACGCCGCGGGCGTCATCATGTCGAGCGAGCCGCTCATCGACATCATCCCGATCATGAAGCGGGAGCAGGACGGCCAGATCGTCACGCAGTTCGACTATCCCGCCGCCGAGGCGCTCGGCCTCGTGAAGATGGACTTCCTCGGGCTGCGCAACCTCACGATCATCGACGACGCGCTCGACAACATCCAGGCCAACCGCGGCCACCGCCCCGTGCTCGAGGAGCTCGAGTTCGACGACCCGGACGCCTACGCGCTCCTCGCCCGCGGCGACTCGCTCGGCGTCTTCCAGCTCGACGGCGGGCCCATGCGCGCGCTGCTGAAGCTCATGAAGCCCGACAACTTCGAGGACATCTCGGCGCTCATCGCGCTGTACCGTCCCGGGCCGATGGGCGCGAACTCGCACACCAACTACGCGCTGCGCAAGAACGGGCTGCAGCCGATCACCCCGATCCATCCGGAGTTCGCGGACTCGCTCGCGGAGATCCTCGACACGACCTACGGCCTGATCATCTACCAGGAGCAGGTCATGGCGATCGCGCAGAAGGTGGCGGGGTTCTCGCTCGGCGAGGCCGACATCCTGCGCCGCGCGATGGGCAAGAAGAAGAAGTCGGAGCTCGACAAGCAGTACGAGAGCTTCTCGGCCGGCATGACGGCGAACGGCTACTCGGCGGCGGCGATCTCGACCCTGTGGGAGATCCTCGTGCCGTTCTCCGACTACGCCTTCAACAAGGCGCACTCCGCGGCGTACGGCGTCATCTCCTACTGGACGGCCTACCTCAAGGCGCACTACCCCGCCGAGTACATGGCCGCGCTCCTCACGAGCGTCGGCGACGCGCGCGACAAGCTCGCCGTGTACCTCAACGAGTGCCGGCGCATGGGCATCAAGGTGCTCCCGCCCGACGTCAACTCCTCGATCGCCTACTTCGCCGCCGTGGGCGACGACATCCGGTTCGGCCTCGGCGCCGTGCGCAACGTCGGCTTCGCGGTCGTCGAGCTCGTCCGCCGGGCACGCGAGGAGAAGGGCGCGTTCACGACGTTCCACGACTTCCTCGCGAAGGTGCCGATCCAGGCCGCCAACAAGCGCACCGTGGAGTCGCTCATCAAGGCGGGCGCGTTCGACTCGCTCGGCGACACGCGGCGCGCGCTCATCGAGATCCACGAGGGCGCGGTCGAGCAGGAGGTCAAGCGCAAGCGCGAGGAGGCGAACGGCCAGATCGGCTTCGACCTCGACAGCCTGTGGGACGAGCTCGAGCACACCGTGCAGCTCGTGCCGCCGAAGCCCGAGTGGAACAAGCGCGACAAGCTCGCCTTCGAGCGCGAGATGCTCGGGCTCTACGTGTCCGACCACCCGCTCGCGGGCCTCGAGCAGACGCTTGCGAAGCACGCGTCGCTCTCGATCGGCGACCTCGTCGCGGGGGAGGCCGCGAACGACGGCGAGACCGTGACGGTCGCCGGGCTGCTCACGAGCGTCCAGCACCGCACCGCGCGCGCCTCGGGCAACCCGTACGGCATGGTGACGATCGAGGACTTCGGCGGCGAGCTCACGGTGCTCTTCATGGGCAAGACCTACGCCGAGTTCGGCCCGTCGCTCCAGGGCGACTCGATCGTCGTCATCAAGGGCCGGGTCGCGACGCGCGACGACGGGCTCAACCTGCACGCCGTGAGCCTCTTCGTGCCCGACACCGGGGCGTCGCTCGGCTCCGGGCCGCTCGTCATCTCGGTGCCCGAGCACCGCGCGACGACGGAGGTCGTCTCGGCACTCAACGACGTGCTCATCCGGCATCGCGGCGACAACGAGGTGCGGCTGCGGCTCGTGCGCGGCGACACCGCGCGGATGTTCGAGGTGCCCTTCCCGGTCACCGTCACGGCCGACCTCTACGGCGAGCTCAAGAGCCTCCTCGGACCGCACTGCGTGGTGTGAGCGACCTCCTCCTCACTACTTGATCTGATGTAGTACATCTGGCAGAGTAATTACTGCACCAGATGAGGTAGGAGGGCGCTCGATGATCGGCAGCGATGTCATCCGCGGGTACATCGACCTGCTCGTCCTCGACTCCCTGCTCGACGAGCCGTCGTACGGCTACGCCGTCTCGAAGCGCATCGAGCTGCGCGCCGGCGGGCAGTACGAGATCAAGGAGACGACCCTCTACGCGGCCATGCGCCGCCTGGAGCACTCGGGAGCGCTCGAGTCGTTCGCGGGCGAGGAGTCCGCGGGGCGGGCTCGCACCTACTACCGGGTGACCGCCGCGGGCAGGACCCTGTACCGCGAGAAGTGCGCGGAGTGGCACGAGACCGTGGAGGTCGTCGGTCGCTTCGTGCGGGAGGAGTAGACGATGGATGCCATCCGCCAGTACCTCGACCAGCTGTTCCGGTCGCTGCCGCGCACGGCCGAGGTGCGACGCGCCCACGGCGAGCTCGTGGCGATGAGCGAGGACAGGTATCGCGAGCTGCGCGCCGAGGGCGCGAGCGACAACGAGGCGGTCGGGCGCGTCATCGCCCAGTTCGGCAACCTCGACGAGCTCGCCGACGACCTGGGCATCCGGCGCGAGGTCGATGCGCGCGGCGAGCAGGGCCCGATCGAGCTCTCCGAGACCGACGCGGAGGGCTTCCTCGCCAACCGCCGCACCGGGGCCCGGTTCATCGGCGGCGGCATCGTCGCGGTGCTCCTCGGCGTCGCGGGATTCACCGTCGTGAGCCAGGCGGTGTTCGACGCCGACCCGGTCTCCGGCACCGCGCTCGGCCTCGCGATCCTCTTCCTGGGCATCGCGACCGGGGTCGGGCTGTTCGTGACCGGCGGGGTGTCGATGTCGCGGTTCGACCGGCTCGACGACCGGGAGCTGCGGCTCGAGCCGGAGACCGTCGCGCGCTTCGCCACGCTCCGCGAGCGCGAGACGGCGCGGTTCATCGCGGGTCTCGTCACCGGCATCGTCGGCATCATCCTCGGC
>JAEWKY010000232.1 GCA_023457615.1 Actinomycetes bacterium
CTCCATCGTCGCGCCCTCGTGCGCGATCGCGCGCTTGGTGACGAGGTTGTAGACGTTGTTCGACCAGTTCTGGATCGTCGTGTAGCGCACGCGGGCGTTCTTCTTGACGATGATCTCGACGACCGCCGAGTGCAGCGAGTCGGACTTGTAGATCGGGGCCGTGCAGCCCTCGATGTAGTGCACGTACGAGCCCTCGTCGGCGATGATCAGCGTGCGCTCGAACTGGCCCATGTTCTCGGTGTTGATGCGGAAGTAGGCCTGCAGCGGGATCTCGACGTGCACCCCCTTCGGCACGTACACGAACGATCCGCCCGACCAGACGGCGGTGTTGAGCGCCGCGAACTTGTTGTCGCCCGACGGGATGACCGTGCCGAAGTACTCCTGGAAGATCTCCGGGTGCTCGCGGAGGGCCGTGTCGGTGTCGAGGAAGAGCACGCCCTGCTTCTCGAGGTCCTCCTGGATCGAGTGGAAGACGACCTCGGACTCGTACTGGGCCGCGACGCCCGAGACGAGGCGCGAGCGCTCCGCCTCGGGGATGCCGAGACGCTCGTAGGTGTTGCGGATGTCCTCCGGGAGGTCCTCCCAGGTCTGCGCCTGCTTCTCGGTCGAGCGCACGAAGTACTTGATGTTGTCGAAGTCGATGCCCGACAGGTCGGCGCCCCATGTCGGCATGGGCTTCATGCCGAAGATCTTGTGCGCCTTGAGACGGGTCTTGAGCATCCACTCCGGTTCGCTCTTGAGCCGGGAGATGTCGGCGACGACCTCCTCGGAGAGGCCCCGGCGGGCGGACGCCCCGGCGGAGTCGGAGTCGGACCAGCCGAACTCGTACTTGCCGAGGTCGTTGAGCTCCGGACGGTCGATGAGCACGTCTGACATGGGTGTGAGCCTCTTTCCTGCCGAAGCGAGCCATTCCGCTCGTGTCGGCTTGCTCGCTTTCGGGCAGTCGCAACGCTGGCAGTTCTCGGGAACTGCAGGCCAGCAGCGTCGATGCTCCCTAGCCGTCCGAGTCTACAGGGTCGACCCCGTCAACGGCTGGGCGCGGGCTCCGCATCCTCGATCGGCGCGGCGCGCACGAGCTGGGAGTCGCGCACCGCCCAGAGCCGGGGATCGGTGTCGAGCAGCACGCGCAGCGCGCCGATCCAGACCAGGGCGGCGAGCACGACGTGGAGGGCGACGAGCACCTCGGGGATGCCGAGGAGCGACTGGGTCGTGCCGAGCGCGAGCTGCGCGAGCAGGACGAGCAGGAAGAGGCCGACCCGGCGGAGGGCGAGCGCTCCCCCGTCCTCGCCGCGCAGCCGGAACGCGAGGGCGACCGCGAGGGCGAGCACGGCGACCGCCGCGACGCCGTGCACGACGACGACGACGTTCCAGTCGAAGCCCATCCGGGGGATCTCGATCGTGTCGCCGGCGTGCGGCCCCGACCCCGTCACGAGCGTGCCCGTGACGACGACGGCGCCCGCGACGAGCACGAGCAGCCAGGCGAGGGTGCGCGAGCCGGCCGAGGGCCGCGGGCCGGCGCCGCCGACCCACCGCGCGCGGTGCCACGTGAAGGTCGCGCAGGCGAGCAGGCCCATCGCGAGCACGAAGTGCAGGGCGACGACCCACGGGTTCAGGTGCACCCACACGGTGATCCCGCCGGCGACGGCGTTGGCGAGCACGAGCCAGAACATCGACCAGGCGAGGCGGGTGAGCATCCGGTCGCGGGGACGCTGCAGCCGCGCCGCGACGATGGCCCAGCCCACCGCCACGACGAGCAGTCCCGTCACGAGACGGTTGGTCTGCTCGATGAGCAGGTGGATGCTGTCGGGCACGAGCTGGATGACGTTCGTGCCGTCGCACGTCGGCCACGTCGGGCAGCCCATGCCCGAGCCCGTGACGCGCACGACGACGCCGCCCAGCACGATGAGCACGCTCGTGACGAGCGCCGCCGTCGTGCCCCAGCGCAGGGCGCGGGGGCCGAGCTCCCAGCGGGAGGCGGCCCAGCCCAGGGGCGTCGGGATCCTCACGGCGTTCAGAACGGGATCGGCAGGTGCAGGAGCGGGTCGATGCCGACCGCGACGAAGACGAGCGTGAGGTACGTGATCGACGCGTGGAAGACGCGCATCGGCGCGAGCTCCTCGCCGCGGATCGCCCCCGCGTACAGGCGGTGCGACTCGACGACGAACCACGCCCCGGAGAGCGTCGCGACGACGGCGTAGAGCACGCCCATCGGCGCGACCGGCACGAGCAGGAGGGAGCAGACGACCGTGGCCCAGGCGTAGAGCACGACCTGGAGCCCCACGGCCGCGGGGCCGCGGACGACCGCGAGCATCGGCACGTCGGCGGCCGCGTAGTCGTCGCGGTAGCGCATCGAGAGCGGCCAGTAGTGCGCGGGCGTCCAGAGGAAGACGACGCCGAACAGGATGAGCGGCGCCCAGTCGAGCGAGCCCGTGACGGCGGCCCAGCCGATGAGCACGGGCATGCAACCCGCCGCGCCGCCCCAGACGATGTTCTGCGGCGTGCGGCGCTTGAGCACGAGCGTGTAGAGCACGACGTAGATGAGGATGGCGAGCACCGAGAGCCCGGCGGCGAGCCAGTTGACGAAGAGCGCGAAGAAGAGCGTCGACCCGATCGCCGTCGCCCAGGCGAAGACGAGGGCCTCGCGCGGCGTCAGGTCGCCCGTCACGAGCGGCCGCTTGCTCGTGCGCTTCATCTTCTTGTCGAGGTCGCGCTCGAGGTAGCTGTTGAACGCGTGCGCGGACCCCGCCGAGAAGTAGCCGCCGACGAGGGTGCCGAGCACGAGCCACAGGTCCGGGATGCCGCGCGCGGCGAGGATCATGACCGGCGCCGTCGTGACGAGCAGCAGCTCGACGACCCGCGGCTTGGTGAGGGCGATGTACCCCTTGACCTTGCGCAGGGGTCCGACGCGGGACCCTCGCGGGGTCTCGACGGTCGTGTCGACGGCTCCCTGCATGACTCCTCGTTCCCGGGTGGCTCTCCGGCAGTCTATCCGGGGACCGACGGAGCCTCCGTCGGTCGGGGACCGCCCGAGCCGCGTCGCTATGCTGGAACGAGGCCCAGCCACCAGGGCCGACTCCCCCTCTTCGAAAGGGTCGTTTTCCGTGCCAGAACTCTCCTGGGAAGCCGTCGACGACCAGGCCGTCGACACCGCTCGGATCCTCGCGGCGGACGCCGTCGAGAAGGTCGGGAACGGTCACCCCGGCACCGCCATGAGCCTCGCGCCCGCGGCCTACCTGCTCTTCCAGAAGGTCATGCGGCGCAACCCCGCCGACCACACCTGGATCGGCCGCGACCGCTTCATCCTCTCGGCCGGCCACTCGTCGCTCACGCAGTACGTGCAGCTCTACCTCGGCGGCGAGGGTCTCGAGCTCGACGACCTCAAGGCGCTGCGCACGTGGGGCTCGAAGACGCCCGGGCACCCCGAGTACGGGCACACCGACGGCGTCGAGATCACGACGGGACCGCTCGGCCAGGGCCTCGCCTCGGCCGTCGGCTTCGCCTACGCCGCCCGCTACGAGCGCGGCCTGTTCGACCCGGAGGCGCCGACGGGTTCGAGCCCGTTCGACCACTTCGTGTACGTGATCGCGGGCGACGGCGACATCCAGGAGGGCGTGACGAGCGAGTCCGGTCCGCTCGCCGGCCACCAGCAGCTCGGCAACCTCATCGCGATCTACGACTCGAACCAGATCTCGATCGAGGACGACACGACGGTCGCCTTCACCGAGGACGTCGCGCAGCGCTACGAGGCCTACGGCTGGCAGGTGCTCACCGTCGACTGGAAGAAGACCGGCGAGTACGTCGAGGACGTCGCGGCGCTCCACGCCGCGATCGAGGCCGCGCAGGGCGAGACCGCCAAGCCGTCGCTCATCATCCTCAAGACGATCATCGGCTGGCCGAGCCCGAAGAAGCAGAACACGGGCAAGATCCATGGATCGGCCCTCGGCGCCGAGGAGCTCGCCGCGGTCAAGCAGGTGCTCGGCTTCGACCCCGAGAAGACCTTCGAGGTCGCGCCGGAGGTGCTCGAGCACACCCGCGGGCTGCGCGAGCGCGGCGCCGCGGCGCAGGCGGAGTGGCAGGCCGGCTTCGACGCCTGGGCCGCCGCGAACCCGGAGCGCAAGCGGCTCCTCGACCGCATCCTGAGCGGCGAGCTGCCCGAGGGCGTCGACGCGGCGCTGCCCGAGTTCGAGGCGGGCAAGGACGTCTCGACGCGTGCCGCGAGCGGCAAGGTGCTGAGCGCGCTCGGCCCCGTCATCCCGGAGCTCTGGGGCGGGTCGGCCGATCTCGCCGAGTCGAACAACACGACGATCGAGGGGGCGAGGTCGTTCATCCCGACCGAGCACTCGACGCACGAGTGGACGGGCGACCCCTACGGCCGCGTGCTCCACTTCGGCATCCGCGAGCACGCGATGGGCGCCATCCTGAACGGCATCGTGCTGCACGGCAACACGCGGCCGTTCGGCGGCACCTTCCTCATCTTCAGCGACTACATGCGCCCCGCCGTGCGGCTGGCGGCCCTCATGAAGGCCCCCGCGATCTACGTCTGGACGCACGACTCGGTCGCCCTGGGCGAGGACGGCCCGACGCACCAGCCGGTCGAGCAGCTCACGTCGCTGCGTCTCATCCCCGGACTCGACGTCGTGCGTCCCGCCGACGCGAACGAGGTCGCGGTGGCCTGGCGCACGATCCTCGAGCGGCGCGAGGGACCCGCGGGTCTCGCGCTCAGCCGGCAGAACCTCCCCGTCTTCGACCGCAGTGTCGTCGCGAGCGCCGAGGGCGTCGCGAAGGGCGCGTACGTGCTCGTCGAGGGCTCGAAGGCCACGCCCGACGTCATCCTGCTCGGCTCCGGCTCCGAGGTGCAGTTCGCCGTCGAGGCGGCGGCCGAGCTCGAGGCGGCGGGCGTCTCCGCGCGCGTCGTGTCCGTGCCGTGCCAGGAGTGGTTCGAGGAGCAGGATGCCGCGTACCGCGAGTCGGTGCTGCCGGCGGCCGTCCGCGCACGGGTCTCGGTCGAGGCCGGGCTCGCGCTCACCTGGCGTCCCTACGTGGGCGACGCCGGCCGCAGTGTCTCGATCGAGCACTTCGGCGCCTCCGCCGACTACAAGACCCTCTACCGGGAGTTCGGCATCACCACCGAGGCGGTCGTCGCGGCCGCCCACGAGACCATCGCCGCCGCCGCGGCCTGAGGAAGGCACCTTCCATGAGCACCAACACCCAGCAGCTCTCCGACATCGGCGTCAGCATCTGGCTCGACGACCTCTCGCGCGAGCGCATCGCCACCGGCAACCTCCAGCAGCTCATCGCCGACCGCAACGTCGTCGGCATCACGACGAACCCGACGATCTTCGCGGGCGCGCTCGCGAAGGGTCAGGCCTACGACGAGCAGGTCGCGACGCTCGCGCAGGCCGGCACCTCGGCCGCCGACGCCGTCTTCGAGATCACGACCGACGACGTCGCCGCCGCCTCGGAGGTGTTCGCGGGCGTCTACGCCGCCTCCGGCGGGCGCGACGGCCGCGTGTCGATCGAGGTCGAGCCGGGTCTCGCCCACGACGCGGCGGGCACGATCGCCCAGGCGAAGCAGCTCTGGGCGAAGGTCGACAAGCCCAACGCGATGATCAAGATCCCCGCGACGCTCGCCGGCCTCGAGGCCATCACGGCCGTCATCGCCGAGGGCATCAGCGTCAACGTGACGCTCATCTTCAGCCTCGAGCGCCACCGCGCCGTGATCGACGCCTACCTCACGGGTCTCGAGCAGGCGAAGGCCGCGGGTCACGACCTCTCGACGATCCACTCGGTCGCCTCGTTCTTCGTCTCGCGGGTCGACACCGAGATCGACAAGCGGCTCGACGCGATCGGCACGGCCGAGGCGGTCGCCCTCAAGAGCAAGGCGGGTGTCGCGAACGCGCAGCTCGCCTACCGGCTCTTCGAGGAGGAGTTCGCGACCGACCGGGCGAAGGCCCTCCTCGCGGCGGGCGCCCACCCGCAGCGTCCGCTCTGGGCGTCGACGGGCGTCAAGGACCCGTCGCTGCCCGACACCCTCTACGTGACCGAGCTCGCGGTCGATGGCGTCGTCAACACGATGCCGGAGAAGACCCTCGAGGCGACCTTCGACCACGCTCCGCTGCACGGCGACGCGGTCACCGGCTCCTACGCCTCCGCGCAGCAGGTGCTCGACGACCTCGCGGCCGTCGGCGTCGACTACGACGACGTCACCGCGCTGCTCGAGTCGGAGGGCGTCGAGAAGTTCATCGTCTCGTGGAACGAGCTCCTCGACACCGTGACCGCCGCTCTCGAGGCGGCGGGACGGGGAGACGCGAAGTGACCGTCACGATCGCCGCGACCGGTGCCGCGGCGGAGGCCGTCGAGCGGATCGTGCCGCAGCTCGTCTCGGACGGCATCGGCGGCGCCATCACGGCGCAGGACCCGACGCTCTGGGGCCCGGCCGCGGAGTCCGAGGCGTCGATCCGCCTCGGCTGGACCGAGGCCGTCGCGGTGTCGCGCGGCCTCGTCGACGACATCCTGGCCCTGCGCGAGGACCTCGCCGCCACGGGCGTCGACCGCGTCGTGCTGTGCGGCATGGGCGGCTCCTCGCTCGCCCCCGAGGTCATCACGAAGACCTACGGCGTCGACCTCGTCGTGCTCGACTCGACGCATCCCGACCAGGTGCGCGGCGCCCTCGACGGCCCGCTCGAGCGCACCGTCGTCGTCGTCTCGTCGAAGTCGGGCGCGCCGGTCGAGACCGACAGCCACAAGCGCGCCTTCGCGGCGGCCTTCGAGGCGGCGGGCATCGACCCGATCGGTCGCATCGTCATCGTCACCGACCCGGGCTCGCCGCTCGACCGGTCGGCGCGCGCCGACGGCTACCGCGTGTTCAACGCCGACCCGAACGTGGGCGGACGCTACTCGGCGCTCACGGCGTTCGGGCTCGTGCCCTCGGGGCTCGCGGGCGTCGACCTCGGGCAGCTCCTCGACGAGGCGGACGCCGCGGCGCTCGCGCTCGCGATCGACGACGAGGACAACCCCGGGCTCGTGCTCGGCGCGGTCATGGCGGGCACACGGCCGCTCCGGGACAAGCTCGGCATCGTCGCCGACGGCACCCACATCGTGGGCTTCGCCGACTGGGCCGAGCAGCTCATCGCCGAGTCGACGGGCAAGGACGGCACGGGCGTGCTGCCGGTCGTGCTCCAGCTCGAGGCCCCCGAGCTCGCGCTCGACCTGCCGGACGTGCAGATCGTGCGGCTCGTCAAGGATGCCCGCGCCACCCACGAGGTGAACCCGGGCGAGGTGGAGATCGCCGGCACGCTCGGCGCCCAGCTGCTCACGTGGGAGTACGCGACGGCCGTCGCGGGGCGCCTCCTCGGCGTCAACCCGTTCGACCAGCCCGACGTGGAGGCCGCCAAGGTCGCCGCGCGCGCGCTCATCGACGACCTCGCACCGCCCGCTCCCCCGGCGTTCGCCGACGGCGGCATCGCCGTGCGGGCCGCCGGCCTCGCCCTGCCCGCGGACGACACGGTCGAGGCCGCCCTCGCCGCGCTCCTCGCCGAGCTGCCCAGCGACGGCTACCTCTCGGTGCAGGCGTACCTCGACCGTCTCGAGCACCCCGGGCTCGAGGAGCTGCGCGGTCTGCTCGCCGCTCGCACGGGGCGCCCCGTGACCTTCGGCTGGGGTCCGCGGTTCCTGCACTCGACGGGTCAGTTCCACAAGGGCGGGCCCGCGTACGGCGTCTTCCTGCAGCTCACGGGGGCGGGCCGCGCCGATCTCGAGATCCCGGGCCGCCCGTTCACCTTCGGGCAGCTCATCACGGCGCAGGCGGCCGGCGACGCGAGCGTGCTCGCCGAGCACGGTCGTCCCGTGCTGACGCTCGAGCTCGACGACGTCGCGGCCGCCGCGGAGAGGCTGCGAGGGCTCGCGTCGCGATGACCGTCCCCATCTCGGCGGACGTCAATCCGCTCCGCGTCGCGACGGACCGGCGGCTCAACCGGATCGCCGGCCCGAGCACGCTCGTGATCTTCGGCGTGACGGGAGACCTGTCGCGCAAGAAGCTCATGCCCGCGGTCTACGATCTCGCGAACCGCGGCCTGCTCCCCCCGGGGTTCGGGCTCGTCGGGTTCGCGCGCCGCGACTGGACCGACCAGGACTTCGAGAAGGTCGTGCTCGAGGCGGTGAAGCAGTACGCCCGTACGCCGTTCGACGAGGCCGTCTGGGCGCAGCTGCGCCAGGGAATCCGCTTCGTCGTCGGCGAGTTCGACCAGGACGACGCGTTCGACCGGCTGACCGACACGCTCGCCGAGCTCGATCGCGAGCGCGGCACGATGGGCAACCACGCGTTCTACCTGTCGATCCCGCCGAAGTCGTTCCCGCTCGTGACCGAGCAGCTGCGACGCTCGGGGCTCGCCGAGCAGAAGGAGGGCTCCTGGCGTCGCGTCGTGATCGAGAAGCCGTTCGGCTCCGACCTGCAGACCGCCCGGGAGCTGAACGACGTCGTCGAGAGCGTGTTCCCGGCCGACAGCGTCTTCCGCATCGATCATTACCTGGGCAAGGAGACGGTCCAGAACATCCTGGCCCTGCGCTTCGCCAACCAGCTCTACGAGCCGATCTGGAACGAGCGGTACGTCGACCACGTGCAGATCACGATGGCCGAGGACATCGGCGTCGGCGGCCGGGCCGGCTACTACGACGGCATCGGCGCCGCGCGCGACGTCATCCAGAACCACCTGCTGCAGCTCTTCGCGCTCACGGCGATGGAGGAGCCCGTGTCGTTCGACGCCGCCGACCTCCGCACCGAGAAGGAGAAGGTGCTCTCCGCCGTGCACCTCCCGGCCGACCTGTCGACGGTCGCCGCGCGGGGGCAGTACGCGGGCGGCTGGCAGGGCGGCGAGAAGGTGCTCGGCTTCCTCGAGGAGGACGGGATGAGCCCGACCTCGACGACCGAGACCTACGCCGCGCTCCGCCTCGACGTCAACACGCGGCGCTGGTCGGGGGTGCCGTTCTACCTCCGCGCCGGCAAGCGCCTCGGCCGCCGCGTCACCGAGATCGCCGTCGTGTTCAAGCGCGCCCCGCAGTACCTCTTCGCGGAGTCGCAGACGTCGGCCCTCGGCCAGAATGCGCTCGTCATCCGCGTGCAGCCCGACGAGGGCGTCACCATCCGCTTCGGGTCGAAGGTGCCCGGGGCGGGCATGCAGGTGCGCGACGTGACGATGGACTTCGGCTACGGCCACGCCTTCACCGAGGCGAGCCCCGAGGCGTACGAGCGGCTCATCCTCGACGTGCTGCTCGGCGACCCGCCGCTCTTCCCCCGCCACCAGGAGGTCGAGCTGTCCTGGAGGATCCTCGACCCCGTCGAGGAGTTCTGGGCGGCCCAGAGCGGGCCGCTCGAGCAGTACCGCCCGGGAACGTGGGGGCCGCCGTCCGCCGACGAGCTGCTCGCCCGCGACGGCAGGGTCTGGAGAAGGCCGTGATCGTCGACCTGCCCGACACGACCACGAGCGCGATCTCGAAGGCGCTCGTCAAGGTGCGCGAGGAGGGCGGCGCGGTCGCCCTCGGCCGCGTGCTGACGCTCGTCATCGCGAGCGCGGGCGCGACCGACGAGGAGGCGATCGAGGCCGCCAACGAGGCGTCCCGCGAGCACCCGATGCGCGTCATCGTGCTGAGCGCCGTGCCCGGCGACCCCCGGCTCGACGCCGAGATCCGCGTGGGCGGGGATGCCGGGGCGAGCGAGGTGGTCGTGCTCCGCGCGAGCGGCGAGGCGGGCAGCGATCCCGAGAGCCTCGTCACGGCGCTGCTGCTGCCCGACGCGCCCGTGGTCGTCTGGTGGCCCGGGGAGGCCCCCGCCGATCCGCACGCGTCGCCGCTCGGCCGCATCGCCCAGCGCCGCATCACCGACGCGGCCTCCGCGGACGACCCCGTCGCCGCCCTCGCGCGCCTCGGCAGCCACTACACCCCCGGCGACACCGATTTCGCCTGGACCCGGCTGACGCTGTGGCGCGCCCAGCTCGCCGCGACGCTCGACCAGCCGCCGTTCGAGCCGGTGACCGGCGCGCGCGTGACGGGCTCCTCCGACTCCCCGTCGACGGAGCTGCTCGCGGCCTGGCTGCGCCTGCAGCTCCGCGTCGACGTCGAGCTCACGGTGAAGCATCCCGGCGACGGGCCCAACGGCATCCACCACGTCGAGCTCGTGCGCGACTCGGGCGTCATCCGCCTCTCCCGCGACGCCGGCGGCGTCGCCGTGCTCACCCAGCCCGGTCAGCCGCTGCACGAGATCGCGCTTCCGCGACGGAGCCTGCGCGACTGCCTCGCGGAGGAGCTGCGGCGGCTCGACCCGGACGAGCTGTTCGGCGAGGTCGTGCGTACGGAAGGATCGAGAGCATGACCAACGAGCGACGGGTGCTCGTGCACCCGGATGCCGCGAGCCTCGCCGCGAGCGTGGCCGCGCGGTTCCTGACGAAGCTGGTCGACCTGCTCGACGAGCGCGAGACCGTCGAGGTCTGCCTCACGGGCGGGACGATGGGGATCGCCGTGCTCGCCGCGATCGCGGACAACCCGGCGCAGGCCGGGGTCGACTGGTCGCGCGTGCGGTTCTGGTGGGGCGACGAGCGCTACCTCCCGCGCGGCGACGCGGACCGCAACGACACCCAGGCGCGCGACGCCCTGCTCGACGGGCTCGACCTGCCGCCGGAGAACGTGCACGCCTTCCCGGCACCGGGCGAGCACCCCACGATCGACGCGGCGGCCGAGGCCTACGCCGCCGAGCTCGGCGACACGGTGTTCGACATCATCTTCCTCGGCGTCGGACCCGACGGCCACGTCGCGTCGCTCTTCCCCGACCACGGCAGCGTGCGGGAGACGGTCCGGAGCGTCGTCGCGGAGACGGACTCGCCCAAGCCGCCGGCCGAGCGGCTCTCGCTCACCCTGCCGGTGATCAACCGCTCCGAGCGCGTGTGGCTCGTGCTCGCCGGCGCCGACAAGGCCGGCGCCCTCGGGCTCGCTCTCGCGGGCGCGAACCTCGCCTCGGTGCCGGTCGCGGGCGTGCAGGGCCGGCGACGCACCGTCTTCTTCGTCGATCAGGAGGCGGCGGCCGAGGTGCCCGAGGGGCTCATCGACCGCGAGCGCTACTGGACCGCGAAGGACGAGGGCTGAGGGTCGTCGAGACCCTCGGGAGCTAGCTCCCCGCGCCGCCGCGGCGGGCGCGGAGCTGCTCGAGCGCCTCGTCGAGGAGCTGAGCCGCCTCGTCGTCGGAGCGGCGCTCCTTCACGTAGGCGAGATGCGTCTTGTACGGCTCGGTCTTGGCGAGCTGCGGCGGGTTGTCCTTGTCGCGGCCGGCCGGCAGACCTGTCGTGGGGCTGTCGATGATCTCGGGGATCTCCTCGTCGGGCAGGTTCGCCGCGAAGTGACGCACGGTCTCGTTGCCGAGGGCGTCCCAGTACGAGATGGTCACGCGCTCGGCGTGGTACCCGCGGTCCTGCTCGCCCATCGGGCCGGACCCGACGCGCGAGCCGCGGATGGCGCTGCCACCGGATGCCATAGCTGCTCCTAGTTCGCGAACTTGACGATGAGACCGAGCACCACGATGCTCGCCACCCAGACCAGGGCGAGGATGACCGTGATGCGGTTCAGGTTGCGCTCGGCGACCCCCGACGCTCCGAGGTTCGACGTCGTGCCGCCGCCGAACATGTCGGAGAGGCCGCCGCCGCGCCCGCGGTGCAGCAGGATCAGGAGGGTCAACAGAAGGCTCGTGATGCCCAGCAGCACCTGCACGATGGTCTGAAGAATTTCCATATCCGGGCTATCTTACGGGTGGATTCAGGTTCCGACGTGCTTCTGGAAGCGCACGATGCTCGCGAACTCCTCGAGCTGCAGGCTCGCGCCGCCGACGAGGGCGCCGTCGACATCCGCCTCGCGCAGGAAGCCCGCGATGTTGGCGGCCTTCACGCTGCCGCCGTACAGGATGCGGGTGGCGGCGGCGACATCCTCGCCGAGCACCTCGGCCACCACGGCCCGCAGCGCGGCGCAGACCTGCTGGGCCTGCTCGCTCGTCGCGGCCTGGCCCGAGCCGATCGCCCAGACGGGCTCGTAGGCGACCACGATCTCCTTGCCCTTCGCGGCTCCCTCGAGCGCCGTGCGGAGCTGCCCGACGGGCACCGCCGCGGCGCCGTGCACCTCGAGGTCCTCCGCCGTCTCGCCGACGCAGATGATCGGCACGATGTCGTGACGGTGAGCCGCCGCGGTCTTCGCCGCGATCAGCTCGTCGGTCTCGCCGTGGTACTGCCGCCGCTCGGAATGGCCGATGACGACGTACGTGCTGTCGAGGGCCTTGAGGAAGGCGCCCGAGATCTCGCCCGTGTAGGCGCCCGACTCGTGGACGGAGACGTCCTGCGCGCCGTACTTCAGCTTGAGGCGGTCGCCGTCCACCAGGGTCTGCAC
>JAEWKY010000233.1 GCA_023457615.1 Actinomycetes bacterium
GCCCCGGCATCCACGGATGTCGGGGCCGCTTCGTCGTGCGTGTCGGGTTCGGCCGGCTCGGTTGCGTGTCGGGTTGGTCGGCTCGGGTTCGAGCCCGCTTGGTTGCGCACCTCGTTGTCGCAGTCGCGCCCCGGAGTTCGCACGCGCGTGCAACTAACGACAGCGTCACCCCTGACCCGGCGACTCCTCCGACACCATCTCGGCGTCGACGGGGGCGGCGAACTGCGCCTCGTAGAGACGGGCGTAGGCGCCGCCGCGGGCGACGAGCTCGTCGTGGGTGCCCTGCTCGACGATCGAGCCCGCCTCCATGACGAGGATGAGGTCGGCATCCCGGATCGTCGAGAGGCGATGCGCGATGACGAACGATGTGCGCTCGCGCCGCAGGTCGCGCATCGCGCGCTGCACGAGCAGCTCGGTGCGGGTGTCGACCGACGACGTCGCCTCGTCGAGGATGAGCAGCTCGGGCCGGGCGAGGAACGCCCGCGCGATCGTGATGAGCTGCTTCTCGCCCGCCGAGACGTTGCCGCCCTCGTCGTCGAGCACGGTGTCGTAGCCGTCGGGCAGCGCGTGCACGAAGCGGTCGACGTAGGCATCCCGCGCCGCCTCGAGCACCTCCTCCTCGGTCGCCGAGGGTCGCCCGTAGGCGATGTTGTCGCGGATCGTGCCCTTGAACAGCCAGGTGTCCTGCAGCACCATGCCGGTGCGCGAGCGCAGGTCCTCGCGGGTCATCGAGCGGATGTCGACGCCGTCGAGGGTGATGCGCCCGGCATCCAGGTCGTAGAAGCGCATGACGAGGTTGACGAGCGTGGTCTTGCCGGCGCCGGTCGGTCCGACGATCGCGACGGTCGAGCCCGGCTCTGCGACCAGGGACAGGGCGGAGATGAGCGGCTTCGCCGGGTCGTACGAGAACGACGCGTTCTCGAACACGAGACGGCCCGCGGTGGCCGGCGGCGACACCGCGGCGGCGGGGTCGGGCGACTGCTCCTCGGCATCCAGCAGCTCGAACACGCGCTCGGCGCTCGCGACGCCCGACTGCAGGAGGTTGACGATCGAGCCGAGCTGGCTGAGCGGCTGCGTGAACTGGCGCGAGTACTGGATGAAGGCCTGCACGTCGCCGATGCGCATCGAGCCGTTCGCGACGAGCACGCCGCCGACGACGGCGATCGCGACGTACACGAGGTTTCCGACGAACATCGTCGCGGGCATGATGAGTCCCGAGATGAACTGGGCTCCGAACGAGGCCGTGAACAGCTCCTCGTTCTTCTCGCCGAAGCGCGCCTCGACCTCGCGATGACGGCCGAAGACCTTGACGAGCGCGTGCCCCGAGTAGCCCTCCTCGATCTGCGCGTTGAGCTCGCCCGTGTGGGTCCACTGGTCGACGAAGAGCTTCTGCGAGCGCTTCGCGATGAGCACCGTGATCACGAGGGTGAGCGGCACGGCGACGAGGGCGATGAGCGCGAGCAGCGGCGAGATCACGAACATCATCACGACGACGCCGACCACCGTGAGGATCGACGACAGCATCTGCGAGAGCGTCTGCTGCAGCGACTGCGACACGTTGTCGATGTCGTTCGTCACGCGCGAGAGCAGCTCGCCGCGCGGCTGCCGGTCGAAGTACGACAGCGGAAGCCGGTGCAGCTTCGCCTCGACGTCGCCGCGTAGGCGCTTGACCGTGCGCTGCGTGATGTCGTTGAGCACGTAGCCCTGCACGTACTGGAAGAGCGACGAGAACACGTAGAGCAGCAGCACGAGGCCGAGCACGAGCTGCAGCGCCGCGAAGTCGATGCCCTCACCCGGGGTCAGGGTCATGTTGCGCAGGAAGTCGGCCTGCTGCTGGTCGCCCGAGTCCTCGAGCCCCTGGATGATCTGCTCCTGCGTCACCCCAGCGGGGAGCTGGGCGGAGATCGCGCCCTCGAAGATGAGGTCGGTCGCCATGCCGAGCACCTTCGGGCCGACGACCGCGAGCAGCACGCTCAGCACGCCGAGCAGGATGACCAGGAGCACCCCGAGACGCTCGCGGCGCAGCAGCCCCAGCAGGCGCTTCGCCGAGGGGAGGAAGTTCATGCTCTTCTCCGCCGGAAGCTGCATGCCGAAAGGTCCGCCGCCGCCCGGGCCGCGCCGCGGGGGCGTCGGGCGGGGCGCGTCGTCCGTCGGCGTCTCGTCGGCGCCGTGCTGAGCCTGTCGACGGGACATCAGGCCGCCTCCTCCGCCGCGAGCTGACTGGCGACGATCTCCGCGTATTCGGCGGACGACTCCAGCAGCTCGGAATGGGTGCCGCGCCCGACCAGCCGTCCGTGGTCGAGCACGAGGATCTGGTCGGCGTCGAGGATCGTCGCGACGCGCTGGGCGACGATCACCTTCGTCGCGTCGGGCACGGCGCGGGCGAGCGCCGCGCGCAGCCGGGCGTCGGTCGCGGTGTCGAGCGCGGAGAACGAGTCGTCGAAGACGTAGACCCCGGGGCGCTTCACGAGCGCGCGGGCGATCGCGAGGCGCTGCCGCTGCCCGCCGGAGACGTTCGTGCCGCCCTGGGCGATGGGGGCATCCAGCTGCTCCGGCATCGCCTCGACGAAGTCGCGGCCCTGCGCGATCTCGAGCGCCGCCCAGAGCTCCTCGTCGGTCGCGTCGGGCTTGCCGTACCGGAGGTTCGTGGCCACCGTCCCCGAGAACAGGTAGGCACGCTGGGGCACGAGGCCGATCCCGCCCCACAGCACGTCGGGATCGAGCTGCCGCACGTCGACACCGCCGACGAGCACGGCGCCCGACGACGAGTCGAAGAGCCGGGGCAGCAGGTTCACGAGCGTCGTCTTGCCCGCTCCCGTGCTGCCGACGATCGCGGTCGTCGTGCCGGGTTCGACGACGATGTCGAGCCCGTGCAGCACGGGTGCGTCGGCGCCCGGGTAGGCGAAGGTGACGTCGCGCAGCTCGAGGCGCCCCGGCTCGGGGAGGGAGGTGACGCCGTCGACGGGCGGCACGACGCTCGACGCGGTCGCGAGCACCTCGCCGATGCGATCGGACGACACCGCGGCGCGCGGCAGGAAGAACGCGAGCATCGTCGCCATGAGCACCGCCATGAGGATCTGCACGAGGTAGCTGAGGAAGGCGATGAGCGACCCGACCTGCAGGCTCTCGTCCTCGATGCGGTACGAGCCGAACCACAGCACCGCGACGCTCGAGACGTTGAGCACGAGCATCACGACGGGGAACATGAGCGCGAAGAGCCGGCCCGCCTTCGTCGCCGTCTCGGTGAGCTCGTCGTTCGCGGTGCCGAACCGGCGCACCTCGGCGGGCTCGCGCACGAACGCGCGCACGACGCGGATGCCGGTGAGCTGCTCGCGCAGCACGCGGTTGACGGCGTCGATGCGGTCCTGCATCCGCCGGAACTGCGGGGTCATGCGCCAGATGATCAGGCCGACGGCGACCAGCAGCACGGGCACGGCGACGACCATGATCCACGAGAGCCCCGGGTCTTCGGAGATCGCGAAGATCACGCCCCCGATCGCGAGGATCGGCGTGGAGATGATGAGCGTGCAGGTCATGAGCACGAGCATCTGGATCTGCTGCACGTCGTTGGTCGTGCGGGTGATGAGCGACGCGGCGCCGAATCTCGACACCTCCTGCTCGGAGAACCCGCCCACCTGCGCGAAGATCGCCGCGCGCAGGTCGCGGCCGAATGCCATCGCGACGCGGGCGCCGAAGTAGACGGCGACGACCGCGCAGACGATCTGCCCGATGGTCACGGCGAGCATGATCGCGCCGAGGGTCAGGATGAGCCCCGTGTCGCCCTTGGCGACCCCGTCGTCGATGATGTCGGCGTTGAGGCTCGGAAGCCACAGCGTCGCGACCGACTGGGCCGCCTGGAAGACGATCACGAGCAGCAGCCACGGCCAGTAGGGCCGCACGAAGCGCACGAGGATCCTGCCGAGCATCAGTAGACCTCTCCTTCGGTGGGAATGAGGATGCCGCGGGCGATGAGCCCGGACAGCACGTCGTGATCGAACTGCGGCATGAGCGGCAGCGCGGAGGCGAACGCGACCATGCGCACGTAGTCGGCGACGGTGTCGAGTGGCACGGCGAAGCGATCCATGTCGCCCGCGAAGACATCGCGCAGGATGAGCGCGAGCTGACGGTCGTCGGGATCGGGTCCGGGGTGCCGCTCCTCGATGCGCAGCGCGATGACCGCGGCGACGATGTCGCTCAGATGGTGGCGCAGCAGCGAGACGACGCGCTCGAGCTTCGCCTCGAACGAGGTGTCGGCGTCGATGCCGCGCAGCGCCGCCCACAGTTTGGTGTGGTCGAAGATGCGCGCGATGGCGGCGGAGACGAGTGACTCCTTGTCGCCGAAGGCGCGGAACAGCGTCCCCTCCGCGACGCCCGCCGCCTCCGCGAGCTGGCGGCTGGAGACATCCCGGCCCTTCTCCCGCAGCAGCGGCAGGACGGCGTCGAGGATGGCGTCACGTCGATCCTCGGGCGCGAGGGGCTTGGCGCGCTCGCGCGAGAACGCCTTCACGTCCGCGAACGCGTCTCCCGCCTTGACCACCGGGCGATGCTAACTGAGTGAGCACTCACTCCGCAACTCGGCCGCGGTGCCTCCTTCGCCTGCCGACGCGCGCGCGAGAGGATCGGCCCCATGGTCACCGAACTCGACCGGCGCGGCCTCGCGGTCGCCGCCGCGCTCTCCGCCGTCGCGGGGTGGGTCGACGCGGTCGCGTTCCTCGCGATCGGCGGCTATTTCGTGTCGTTCATGAGCGGCAACACGACGCGCGGAGCGGTCGACGCGACGACGGGCGGACCCTGGTGGCTCGCCCTCGTGCTCCTCGCCGGGTTCGTGAGCGGCGTGGCCGCGGCCGGCGTCGTGCAGCGCCTCGTCCCCCGGCGCGCCGGCACCGCGGCCCTGTCGCTCGTGAC
>JAEWKY010000234.1 GCA_023457615.1 Actinomycetes bacterium
CCGCCGCGACGGTGCGCTCGTCGCCGCGCGCGAGGAGGGCGACGCCGGCGGGCTGCTCGTGCTGCACGACGGCGCGCGACGGCTCGAGCTGCTGCCGGCCGCCGAGATCCCCGCCACCCACGGCGGCGTCGCGGAGTTCAACATCCACAACGCCCTCGCGTCAGCCGCGGCGGCCTTCGCCCACGGCGTGCCGGTCGACGTCATCACGGAGGCCCTGCGCGGCTTCGAGGGCACCTTCGCGCAGAACCCGGGCCGGCTGAACATCACCCGCGAGACGGGCTTCACGACCGTCGTCGACTACGCCCACAACCCCGCAGCCCTCGCGGCGCTCGGCCGCACGCTCGAGTCGTTCCGGCCGAGCCACGAGCGCTTCATCGGCGTCATCAGCGTCCCCGGCGACCGCCGCGACGACGACGTGCGCGAGGTCGGCCGGGTCGCGGCCGGCATCTTCGACGAGCTCGTGTTCCGCGAGCGCCCCGACGGCCGCGGTCGCGGTCGGGGCGAGGTGGTGAGGATGCTGCGCGACGGCGCGCTCGAGGCGGGCATGCCGGACGAGCGCATCCGCGTCGTCATCGACGAACGGGCGGCGATGGACGTCGCCCTGCGGTCGGCGGGACCGAACGACCTCGTGCTGCTGCACCCGACGAGCGTCGACGCGGTGTGGCAGCAGGTGCAGGACTTCGCGGCGGAGCGCCGCGCGACGGGAGAGGAACCCTGATGGCCGAGACCGGCCCCCTGTTCATCATCGGCGGCCACGAGGACAAGGAGGGCGACAAGGCGATCCTGCGCGCGTTCTCCGACGCCGTCGGCGGCGGCAAGGTCGTGCTCGCCACGATCGCGACCGAGAAGCCGGAGGAGTACGCCGCCGCCTACCGCGAGGCGTTCGCCGACCTGCCCATCGGCGAGCTCGTCGGGCTGCACGTCGACGCGCGCGCCGAGACGCACGATCCCGAGACCCTCGCCGTGCTCGACGGCGCCGCGGGCGTGTTCTTCACCGGCGGCGACCAGGTGCGCATCAGCAGTCAGATCGGCGACACCCCGGTCGAGGACGCGATCCGCGCGATCTGGCACCGCGGCGGCGCCATCGCGGGCACCTCGGCGGGCGCCTCCGTGATGAGCGACGTCATGCTCGTGCGCGGACCGAGCCGGTCGTCGGCCCGGATCGGCGAGCTGCACATGGCGCCGGGGCTCGGGATGCTGCGCGACATCGTGATCGACCAGCACTTCGCCGAGCGGGGTCGCATCGGGCGACTGCTCGCCGCCGTCGCGCACAGCCCGCGCGTGCTCGGCGTCGGCATCGACGAGGACACCGCGATCGTGGTGCGCGGCGACCGCTTCGAGGTGCTCGGGGCGGGCGCGGTCTACGTGCTCGACGGGTCCGACGTGACGCGGTCGAACGTCGCCGAGGGTCGCGCCGCCGACGCGCTGTCGCTCGCCGACATGCGGCTCCACGTGCTCTCCGCCGGCGACGCGTTCGACCTCGCGACGCGGCGTCCGGAGGGCGTCGCCGATCCGCGCGAGACCTGAGCGGCGACGCCGCCCGGCCTCACGGCTGCAGCACGACCTTGATGCAGCCGTCCTGCTTCTTCTTGAAGAGCTCGTACATCGCGGGCGCCTGGTCGAGACCGACGCGGTGCGTCACGAGGTCCTCGGTGCCGAGCGGGTCGGCCGGGTCCTCGACGAGCGGCAGGAGGGTCTCCCGCCAGGACTGCACGTTGCACTGCCCCATGCGGATCGTCACCTGCTTGTCGAACAGCTTGAGCATCGGGAACGGGTCGGCGACGCCGCCGTAGACGCCGCTCAGCGACACCGTGCCGCCGCGGCGCACGACGTCGAACGCGAACATCAGCGCCGCGAGCCGATCGACGCCGACCGTCTGCATGAGGCCCTTCGCGAGGGGCTCGGGCAGCCGCACCGAGGTGTTCTGCACGAACGCGGCGACGGGGTTGCCGTGCGCCTCCATGCCGACGGCGTCGATCACGGCATCCGGACCCCGCCCCCTCGTGCGCTGCCGCAGCCACGCATCGGCGCCGTCGAGGTCGCTGCACTCGATCCCGTGCTTCTCGGCGAGCGCGCGGCGCTCGGGCACCGGGTCGACCGCGTAGACCTCGTAGCCGCGGAACTTCGCGATGCGCGCGGCGAACTGTCCCACCGGGCCGAGCCCGACCACGGCGATCGATCCCCCGGGCTCGATGCCCGCGTACTCCACGCCCTGCCACGCCGTCGGCAGGATGTCGCTCAAGAAGAGGTAGCGGTCGTCGGGGAGCTCGTGGCCGACCTTCGTGAGGTTGTAGTCGGCCCGCAGCACGCGCAGTCGCTCGGCCTGTCCGCCCGGCGTCGAGCCGTAGAGCTCGGTGTAGCCGTAGAGCTGGGCGCCGGAGCCCTGCTCCTTCACCTGCGTCGTCTCGCATTGCGACTGCAGACCGCGCTCGCACATGAAGCACTCCCCGCACGCGATCACGAACGGCACGACGACGCGGTCCCCCGGCTTCACCGCCGTGACGGCGCTGCCGACCTCCTCGACGATGCCCATCGACTCGTGCCCGAGGATGTCGCCCCTGTGCAGGAACGGCGTGAGCACGTCGTAGAGGTGCAGGTCGGAGCCGCAGATCGCGGTCGACGTGATGCGGATGACGGCGTCGGTCGGCTCCTCGATGCGGGGATCGGGGACCTCCTCGACGGCGACGCGGTTCGTTCCCTGCCAGGTGAGAGCTCTCATGCCTCAGGTCTACGCGGCGGCGGCCGCGGGGTCGCGGGGGTTGACCTCCCAGGCTCGTCAAGACCCGGATCCCGGCGCGCCCCGGTCGTACTGTCGGAGCATGCGTGACATCCCCAGGGCGCTCGACGGCGCCGTCGAACGGGGTGAGATCGTCGCGTGGTTCCAGCCGCAGGTGCTGCTCGAGACCGGCGGGATCGTCGGCGCGGAGGCCCTGTGCCGCTGGGAGCACCCCGACTGGGGACTCGTCGCGCCCGCCGACTTCATCGGCGTCGCGGAGGAGACCGGCGAGATCGACGCGATCGGCCGCTACATGGCCGACCAGTGCCTGGATGCCCTCACCGAGTGGGAGGCCGGCGGCAGTCCGATCGACGTCTCGGTCAACGTCTCGCCCGTGCAGCTGCTCGGGGCCGAGTTCACCGACTGGCTCGCCGAGCGGCTCGAGCGGCTCCACCTGCGGCGCAGCGCCCTCACGATCGAGGTCACCGAGGCCCGGCCGCTCGAGAACGTCCCCGTGCTCGTGCAGCGTCTCGACGAGCTGAGGGCCGCGGGCCTGCGCATCGCGATCGACGACTTCGGCGTCGGCCAGTCGTCGCTCGTGCAGCTGCGCCGCCTGCACGGCACGGAGCTCAAGATCGACAGGTCGCTCGTGACCGATCTCTCCGCGTCGACCACGGCGCTCCTGGAGCGGGTCATCGCGACGGCGCACGGTCTCGGCATCCGCGTCGTCGCGGAGGGGATCGAGACGATCCAGCACCTCCAGCGCATCCGGGCCCTCGGCTGCGACCGGGCGCAGGGCTTCCTGCTCGGGCGGCCGATGCCGCGCGCGGAGTTCACGGCGCAGCTGGTCGGCGCCTGAGCCCGGCTCCCCGGCGGGGCGGCACGACCCGTCGGGGAGGCACTACCCGGCGAAGCGCCCGACGCTCACGCGGTCGCCGCCGGCCGACTTGGCCTCGTACATGGCGTGATCCGCGGAGCGCACGAGCTGGTCGAACACGACCTCGTGTCCGCCGGCCTCGGGAGCGGAGACGACGCCGATGCTCGCGGTGATCGGCAGGTCCGACGGGATGCCCGGGTACGGCTCGGCGACCGACCGGCGGATGCGCTCGGCGAGCGACACGGCATCGTCCTCGTGCTCGACCTCCCCCACCGCGATGAACTCGTCGCCGCCGAAGCGCCCCACGATGTCGCGGTCGCGCACGATCGACTGCAGGCGCCGCCCCACCTCGCCGAGCAGGCCGTCGCCCGCGGCGTGGCCGAGGCGGTCGTTGACGCCCTTGAAGCCGTCGAGGTCGATGAACACGACGCACAGGCGTCCCGTGCCGGAGCTGAGCGACCTGCCGACCTCCTCCTCGACGAGCCGACGGCCGGGGAGTCCGGTGACCTCGTCGTGCATCGCCGCGCGCCGGAGCGTCTCCTCGAGCCGCACGCGGGCGATCGCCTGCGCGGCCTGATTCGCGAGCGCCTCCGCGAGCGGCACGGCCTCGTCGTCGAAGTCGCGGGGGTGATCGAAGTAGCAGACCATCGAGCCGATCGACTCGCCGGTGTAGCGCAGCGGCGACGCGATGGCCGCGTGGATGCCCGCGGCCCGGAACACCTCGTCCATCGGCACATCCGGAACGAACTGGTTCGCCGCCTCCGCGTTCGGCACGACGAGCACCTGGTTCCACTCGAGCGTCGTCGCCCCCGTCGGCTTGTATCCGGGCGGCCAGTGGTCGGCGAGCGGGTTCTCGCCCGCGACGCGCTCGACGTGGTCGCCGGTGCGCAGATGCACCGTCGCGTGGCTCGCGGCGAACGCGCGCCGGGCGACGTCGACGAGCAGCTCGGATGCCTGCTCGACCGTGCGCACCTCGGCGAAGCCGACCGCGGCGCTCAGCAGGATCTGCAGTCGCTTGAGGCCGCGCTCGGTGCGGCTGCCCGCGGCGCGGAAGGTGCGGCCGAACTCGGAGTCGGGCGACAGGTCGAAGACGACGACCCGGTCCGGGGCGTCGGGGTCCTCCGACGGCAGCCTGCCGACGACCACCGGCAGGCCGGCGCCCGAGCGCAGCCGCAGCGTGGCGTCGGCCGGGATGCCGCCGTCCTTCACGAGGTGCAGCCGGATGGCGAGCACCGACTCGAGGGGCTGTCCCACGATGTCGTCGCGCGCCGCGCCGATCCACTCGAGGATCGTCGGGTTGGCGTCGACGATGATGCCGTCGGCGTCGGCCTCGAGGAGGCCGCACGCCGTCAGTCGCGACGGCACGGACGCACCCTGACGGAGAGGACGGGCGCGTGCATGATCGGATCATCGGTGCCCGGTGCCGTCGCTGTCAATTCGGACGGGTCGGGGGTTGTGCGCGGCGCCCCGGGACCGCTATCGCGTGCTCTGCTCCGCGCAGCACGGCCTCGCTCCGGGCTACCCGCGCAGTCCGGACACGAGAGCCTCGAGGCGGGCCGCCCGCCGGTCGACGTCGCCGAGGATCAGCCCCGGCGAGTCGGGCATCGCACCGGCGAGCTCCGCGCGGCTCGTGGGCGTGAAGAGGTCGGCGAGGCGGTCGGCCGACTCCGCCCCGAGCACGTCCCGCACGTCGGCCCCGAGGAGTGCCGCGCCCCCGAGGCTCGCATCCGCCTCCCACGCGCCGAAGAGGTCCAGGTCGTTCCAGAAGCGGTCCTGGAACGCGGCCGACTCCGCCGCCCAGAAGAGGGCGAGGCCGAGGTCGGGCGCGTCCTTCTGGTTGTGCACGGCGGAGCGGTCGATCCACGCCTTGATCTTCAGCGCGACGTACCCGGCGACCGTCGGCACCCGGATGACGGGCCCGCCGACGGTGCTCGCGGTGTGCGCCGCGGCGTAGACCTCGGTCATCCCGAAGACGTCGAGCGGGAACGCCTCGCGGAACGGGGGCCGCACGGTGCCCTGCGGCGACTCGACCGAGCCGAAGGCCATGAAGTCGACGTGCAGCTGCGCCACCCGGAAGGCGATCCCGGTGTCGGGGATCCGCTCGAACCCCGCGACGAGCTCGCGATAGGCATCCCAGTCGGGCAGGGCGAAGGCGAGGTCGACGTCCTCGGTCGCCTTGTTCGCGAACGAGTGGCCGAGGTGGTCGTGCAGGATGTCCCGCGCCTCCGCTCCGACGAGCATGGGCGGCCGCGCGGGGTCGAGACGATCGCGGAGCTCGTCGACGACGAGGGCGGCGGGCGACTGCGGCGGGAGACTCAGGTGCTCGCTCACAGGCGGGAGCGGTACTCGGCCGCGACCGTGCGCGTGCGGGGATCGTCGGAGGCCTGGAGGTCCCCGTAGACGAGCAGCGGCGGCGCCTCGCCGCCGGGCACGTCCGGATGCGACCAGAAGCGCCGCCGGACGGTCAGGTTCGACGGCCCGTCGGTGCGCCACCGGTTCATCATGAGCAGCTCGGTCGACAGCTCGTCGACGTAGACAACGCCCGAGTTCGAGCGCATCCCCGCCGACGGAGCGGCCTCGCCGCTCACCAGGACGTCGCCGAAGAACAGGTCGAACTGCTCCGCGCGCAGGTTCCGGATCGTCAGCGACCTGCCGAGGGTTTCCGGAAACGCTGCCGCCCACCCGTCGATCAGGGTCGACCGTGACGCGTCGTGGTCGGGCCAGAGGTCGCGACGCCGCAGCTCGTTGGAGGTCGACTGGGCGATGCCGACGGACACCCCGGCGACCTCCGCCACCCCGCGGACCGGTGCGTCGAGCAGGTCGGGCCAGGTGAGCAGGGCGAACACCACCTGAGCCCGCTTCGCGCTGTAGAGGTTGAAGGGCGACTCGATCCTCGCGTAGAGGGGTTCGATCACGTCGAGCCGCCGCCGGCCGCGGACGTCGACGAGCCAGTCGTCGCTGTCGAGGAACGCGTTGCCCGCGGCGTCGATGAAGTGCACCCGCATCCGGCGCAGCACCTCGGCCGTGCGCGTCGACACGTGATCGGTGACGTGGAGGATGTCGGAACCGCTCGGCTGCTGACGCACGGTCGTGGGGGTCAGGGGCAGCTTGACGTCGAGGATGAACGTGCGACGCCGCCCGTTCCGCGCGAGCACGAGCTCGCCGTCGAGCGAGTGCGGCGAGGCGAGGAGCTCCGCCTCGAAGCCGTACTCGCGGAAGGCGTGCGCGACGTTCTCGAGCAGCGAGAAGTCGTCCATCTGTTCAATCTAGCGCCGCGTTCAAGAAAATTGAACAGTTTCGGAAACTGAACACGCGGGGCACGATCCCGCGACCTCACGATGAGGAGCGTGGCGAGAACTCGCTTCGGTAGCGGAGGCGGGGCACGATCCCGCGACCTCACGATTATGAGTCGTGCGCTCTAACCAGCTGAGCTACTCCGCCGAGGGCTGCTCTCGTCGCCGCCTGGTGCACCGGCGAGAGCGCCGAGCCCCGAGACAGGATTGAACTGTCGACCTCTTCCTTACCAAGGAAGTGCTCTACCACTGAGCTATCGGAGCGAAGCCTCGACTCCAGCCGAGGCACCAGGGAACTTTATCACCAGCCCGCCGGGTTCCCGAACGGGCGATTCACCACCCCAGACGCCCCGCGACGACGTCCGCCGCCCGCGTCGGGAAGTCGTCCCATCCCGGCTCGAGCGTCGACCGCAGCATGTCGAACAGCCCCCGCGCGGCCTCCTCGACCGGCGCCCCGAGCACTCGCCGCAACGCGGAGCCGAGCTCCGGGTAGTCCCGCTCGAACCGCCGCACGGGGTCGATCGCGTCGCGCACGGAGCCCTCGACCGGCATCCTCGCGCGCACCGCCCGCGCGAGGTGGTTCACCGCCCACGCGTGCACGAACTGACCGGCGACGAGCGTCTCCCCGCGCCGCGCACGACCGACGCCGATGAGCAGCTTCACGAGCACGAGGCTCGCCTCGTTGACGGCATCCGGCTCCGGCATCGAGCCCACGCGCTCCTGGGCCGCCGCGAGGAGCGCTGCGGCCGTGCCGTCGTCCACGGGGATGCCGACGTCCTCGGTCGCGAGCGCGCCGGCGAGCTCCTCGGCGGTCGCCGCCGCGAACTCGAACACGTGCCCGTCGTCGTACACGGCCGCGAAGCCGATCTCCCCCTCGCGCGCGACGAGCACGAGACGCTCGGGATCGGGCAGCCACGCCGCGACGTCGCGCACGGCCGACTCCTGCCCGGGCTGCGCGAGCAGGAAGAAGTCGTGATCCGACCACTCGTCCCGTCGCGCGGCGGCCGCGGGCGCCGACGCTCCGAGCAGCACGAGGCG
>JAEWKY010000235.1 GCA_023457615.1 Actinomycetes bacterium
CGCCGCCGAGCTGCTGCTCACCGGCCGCACGCTCGACGCGCAGGAGGCGCTCGCACTCGGGCTCGTGAGCCGCGTCGTGCCCTCGGCCGAGCTGCTGAGCACCGCGCACGAGCTCGCCGACCGCATCGCGAGGAACGACCCCCTCGCCACCCGGCTCACCAAGGCCGTGCTCGCCGCCCCGCGCGGCGCGCATCCGGCGATCGACGAGCAGACGCAGGCCGTGCTGTTCGAGTCGCCCGAGAAGCACCGCCGCATGACGGAGTTCCTCGAGAGGAAGAAGAGGTGACGGTCCCCGCGCGCGTCGGCGTGCTCGGCGGCGGACGGATGGGCGGCGGCATCGCGCACGCCTTCCTGCTCGCCGGGGCCGACGTCGTCGTCGTCGACCAGCCGGAGTTCCTCGACCGGGCCGGCGACGGCATCCGCACCGCCCTCGACCGCAGCGTCGCGCGCGGCTCGACCGAGCTGGGTCGGGATGCCCTCGAGGGCGCGCTCACCGTCACCGCCGACCGCGACGCCTTCGCCGACCGCGCGCTCGTCGTCGAGGCCGTTCCCGAGCTGCCCGAGCTCAAGACCGAGGCGCTCACGGGCGTCGAGCGCCTGCTCGGCCCGGACGCGGTGCTCGCGAGCAACACCTCGTCGCTCTCGATCGACGACCTCGCCGCGCACCTCGCCCGGCCCGAGAGCTTCCTCGGGCTGCACTTCTTCAACCCCGTGCCCGCCTCGTCGCTCGTCGAGGTCGTGCGCGGCGCCGCGACCTCGGACGACCTCGTGACGCGCGCCCAGGACTGGGTGCGCGACCTCGGCAAGACGCCCGTGACCGTCACCGACTCCCCCGGCTTCGCGTCGTCGCGGCTCGGCGTCGCGATCGCGCTCGAGGCGATCCGGATGGTCGAGGAGGGCGTCGCGACCGCGGCCGACATCGACGCCGCGATGGAGCTCGGCTACCGGCACCAGACCGGTCCGCTGCGCACGACCGACCTCGTGGGGCTGGATGTGCGGCTCGACATCGCCGAATACCTCGCGTCCCGCCTCGGGTCGCGCTTCGAGCCGCCGCAGCTGCTGCGCGACCTCGTCGCCCGGGGTCACCTGGGCAAGAAGACCGGCCAGGGGTTCTTCGCCTGGGACTCCGACGCACCGACCGGAAGGCAAGACCCGTGACCGACCTGCTCCCCTCCTACGTGAACGACGCCTGGTGGACCCCGGCGGACGACGCCGACGCGGCCACCGTGCTCGACGCCTCGACGGGCGAGCCCGTGACGCGGGTGTCGACGACGGGGCTCGACCTCGGCGCGGCGCTCGAGCACGCCCGCACCGTCGGGCAGGCGAGCCTCGGCGCGCTCACCTTCCACCAGCGCGCCCTGCTGCTCAAGCAGTTCGCCCTCGCCCTCACCGAGCGCAAGGAGGAGCTCTACGCGATCTCGGCGCGCACGGGCGCGACGAAGGGCGACTCGTGGGTCGACGTCGACGGCGGCATCGGCGTGCTGTTCACGTACGCCTCGAAGGGCCGTCGCGAGCTGCCCAACTCGACGGTCTACGTCGACGGGCCGGTCGAGGTGCTCTCGAAGGACGGCAGCTTCCTCGGGCGGCACATCTCGACGCGCCTGCCCGGGGTCGCCGTGCAGATCAACGCGTTCAACTTCCCGGTCTGGGGCGCGCTCGAGAAGTTCGCCCCCGCCTTCCTCGCCGGGATGCCCACGGTCGTCAAGCCCGCGACGCCGACCGGCTACCTCGCCGAGGCGTTCGTGCGCATCCTCGTCGAGAGCGGGCTCCTGCCGGCCGGAACCCTGTCGCTCGTGTCGGGCGGCATCCCGACCCTCTTCGACCACCTCCGCCTCGGCGACCTCGTCGCGTTCACGGGCTCGGCGTCGACCGCGGAGCGGCTGCGGTCGCACGACGCCGTGCAGACCGGCGGCGTGCGGTTCACGAGCGAGACCGACTCGATCAACGCGTCCGTGCTCGGACCCGACGCCGTGGCCGGCACCCCCGAGTTCGACGCCTACGTCAAGCAGCTCGTCACCGAGATGACGACCAAGGCGGGCCAGAAGTGCACGGCGATCCGGCGGGCGATCGTGCCGGCGGCCTCCGTCGACGCGGTCGTCGACGCGGTCGGCGCCCGGATCGCGGAGCGCACGGTGCTCGGCGACCCGCGCGCCGAGGGCGTCACGATGGGCCCGCTCGCGTCGACCGCGCAGCGCGACGAGGTGCTGCGCCAGGTCGGCAAGCTCACCGCCGCGGGCGGGCGGATCGTGCTCGGGTCGACCGACGCGCCCGAGGTCACGCGCGCCGACGGCTCGCGCGGCCCGGTCCCCGAGGGAGCCTTCGTCGCCCCCCTGCTGCTGCGCTTCGCGGATGCGGCGCACGACGTCGTGCACGAGACCGAGGCGTTCGGCCCGGTGTCGTCGTTGCTCACCTACGAGACCGCCGACGAGGCCGCCGAGCTCATCGCGCGGGGCGGCGGGTCGCTCGTCACGAGCGTCGCGACGCACGATCCCGGGTTCGCGGTCGCGCTCGTCTCCCGCGCCGCGGCGTACAACGGGCGCATCCTGCTGCTCGACCGCGACGACGCCCGCTCCTCGACGGGCCACGGCTCGCCGCTGCCGAGTCTCGTGCACGGCGGTCCCGGACGCGCGGGAGGCGGCGAGGAGCTCGGCGGGATGCGCGCCGTGCTGCATCACATGCAGCGCACCGCCGTGCAGGGCTCCCCCGCGATGCTCACGGCGCTCACGGGCGTGTGGCACGCGGGCGCGGCGTCGCAGCCGGACGGACGGCATCCGTTCCGCAAGAGCCTCGGCGAGCTGCGTCTCGGCGACCAGGTCGTGTCGGCATCCCGCGAGGTCACGCTCGCCGACATCGAGACGTTCGCCGAGTTCACGGGCGACACCTTCTACGCGCACATGGACGAGGAGGCCGCGGCGGCGAACCCGTTCTTCCCGGGCCGCGTCGCCCACGGCTACCTGCTCGTCTCGTGGGCGGCGGGTCTCTTCGTCGACCCCGAGCCGGGACCGGTGCTCGCGAACTACGGGCTCGAGAACCTGCGGTTCCTCACGCCCGTCTCGCCCGGCGACAGCATCCGCGTCGAGCTCACGGCGAAGCAGATCACGCCGCGCGAGACCGACGAGTACGGCGAGGTGCGCTGGGATGCCGTGCTGAAGAACCAGGAGGACGCCGTGGTCGCGACCTACGACGTGCTGACCCTCGTGGCGAAGGAGCCCGTCGCAGCCTGACGGGCCGCGATCCCGCGTTTCGCGTCACCGCACCCCGTTGTCGCACGCGGACGGTGACGCGGAGCGTGGAGGGACGCTCAGGCGTCGGGGGCGCGCAGGCCGTCGACGGCGATCGCGACGACCGTGTCGGCGAGCGCGTCGGCATCCCCGTCGGGGCGGTACCACTCGACGATCGAGTTGATCATGCCGAAGACGAGCCGTTCGGCGAGGCGCGGGTCGAGCTCGGGGCGCAGCCACCCCTCGTCGGCGGCCGCGACGACGAGCCCCGCGACCGCGCGGTCGAACCGACGGCGGCGCTCGAGGGCCGAGCGCTCGACCTCGGTGTTGCCGCGTACGCGCAGCAGGAGCGTCACGGAGGGCAGCTCGGCGACGAGCACGTGCACCGCGCGGCGGACGACGTGGGTGAGACGCTCGCCGGCGCCCCCGACCTGAGCCTCGGGTTCGTCGAGCACGCCCTCGAGCGCGCCGAGCGCCTGATCGAGCGCGAGCGAGAGCAGCTCCTCCTTCGACGCGACGTGGTGGTAGATCGCCGCCTTCGAAAGACCCAGGCGCTCCGCGAGCATCCCCATCGAGGTCGCCTCGTAGCCGAACTCGTTGAACGCGGCGACGGAGATCGCGAGGATGCCCTGCTGGTCGTATCCCGGGCGTCCGCGGCGGATGGATGCTGACATCCCGGTCAGTCTCCCATCCCGAGCCGGCTCAGAACGGCAGCGGGCGGTCCGTCGCGATGCTGCGTCCGCGGAACTCGGCCACGACGTCGCCCGTCTCGTCGACGACCGTGACGTCGTAGAGACCGGTGCGCCCGGAGCGGAGCCGCCGCACGGCGGTCGCGACGAGCACGGCGCCCTCGCGCGTCGACTTGAGGAACGCGACGTCGGCCCCCGCGGCGACCGTGAGCTTCTCGTCCTCGTTGCACGCGATCGCGAAGGCGGTGTCGGCGAGCGCGAACACGAGGCCGCCGTGCGTGATGCCGAAGCCGTTGAGCATGTCGGCGCGCACGACCATCTCGACGACCGCGCGACCCGGCTCGTCCGCCAGCACGCGCATCCCGAGGGCGGCGGAGGCCGCGTCGGCGACGAGCATCGGCCGGAGGGGTACCGGGGAGTCGTGCATTCCCATATACTAACCGAACGAACGGTCAGTAATCCAGGCCGACCACGACAGGAGAGCGCATGACCACGCCCGCCGATCTCGCACTCGTCGACGACACCGACGCCGACGGCCAGCGGCGCTTCGACGAGCTCATCGCCGCCGACTCGCGCATCGAGCCCCGCGACTGGATGCCGGAGGCCTACCGCAAGACGCTCGTGCGGCAGATCTCGCAGCACGCGCACTCCGAGATCATCGGCATGCAGCCCGAGGCCAACTGGATCAGCCGCGCCCCGAGCCTCAAGCGCAAGGCGATCCTCATGGCCAAGGTGCAGGACGAGGCGGGCCACGGGCTCTACCTCTACTCCGCCGCGCAGACCCTCGGCACCCCGCGCGACGACATGTTCCAGGCGCTCGTCGACGGCAAGGCCCGCTACTCGTCGATCTTCAACTACCCCACCCTCACCTGGGCCGACATGGGCGCCATCGGCTGGCTCGTCGACGGCGCCGCGATCTGCAACCAGGTGCCGCTGTGCCGCGCCTCGTACGGTCCGTACGGCCGCGCGATGGTGCGCATCTGCAAGGAGGAGTCGTTCCACCAGCGGCAGGGCTTCGAGATCCTGCTCGAGCTCATGAACGGCACCGACGCGCAGCGCGCGATGGCCCAGGATGCCGTGGACCGCTGGTACGCGCCCAGCCTCATGATGTTCGGCCCGCCCGACGGCGACTCCCCGAACTCCGTGCAGTCGATGGCGTGGAACATCAAGCGCTTCAGCAACGACGAGCTGCGCCAGCGCTTCGTCGACATGCTCGTGCCGCAGGCGGAGGCGCTCGGCGTCGCGCTGCCCGACCCCGACCTGCGGTGGAACGAGGAGACCGGCCACTACGACTACGGGCAGCTCGACTGGGACGAGTTCCACGAGGTGCTGGCCGGCCGCGGCCCGGCGAACGGGCAGCGTCTCGCCCACCGCCGGAAGGCGTTCGAGGACGGTGCCTGGGTGCGCGAGGCGGCCGCCGCCTACGCCCGCAGGCAGGCAGCGACCCCGGCGCAGGTGGCGTCGTGAGCACGCCCGGGTCGGCGGAGGACCGCGAGCAGTGGCCCATGTGGGAGGTCTTCGTGCGCTCCAACCGCGGCCTCTCCCACGTGCACGCGGGGTCGCTGCACGCGCCCGACGCGACGATGGCCGTCAAGAACGCGCGCGATCTCTACACGCGCCGCAACGAGGGCGTCTCGATCTGGGTCGTGCCCGCGGAGTACATCACGACCTCCGACCCGGATGCCAAGGGCGCCTACTTCGAGTCGCCCGCCGGCAAGAACTTCCGGCACGCGATCTACTACACGAAGTCGGAAGGCGTGAAGCACCTGTGAGCGGCCCGGCCGACGCGATCGGCGGCGACGCCCACGGGGTGAGCCTCGGGATCGGCGAGGACGACCACCACGGCGACGTCGTCGTCGACGAGCTCACCCTCGAGGACGAGATCGTACGCCGCACGGGGAACGCGAGCCCGGATGTCGCGGAGTACGCGCTCTGGCTCGGCGACGACGCGCTCGTCCTCGCGCAGCAGCTCGGCTGGTGGATCTCGCGCGCGCCCGAGCTCGAGGAGGACATCGCCCTCGGCAACATCGGGCTCGACCTGCTCGGCCACGCGCGCTCGCTGCTGTCGTACGCGGGCAGCGCCGACGGCCGCACCGAGGACGACCTCGCCTACTGGCGCGGCGAGCGCGAGTTCCGCTCGAGCCAGCTCGCCGAGCAGCCCAACGGCGACTACGCGCACACGATCGTGCGGCAGCTCGCCGCGGCGATCTACATGTTCGAGCTCTACGGACGCCTGCAGTCCTCGGCGGACGAGACCCTCGCCGCGATCGCCGCGAAGGCCGTCAAAGAGGTCGACTACCACCGCGACCACACCGTCGAGTGGTTCCGCCGGCTCGCGCTCGGCACCGACGAGTCGCGCCGTCGGCTCGAGACCGCTCTCGAGCACGTCTGGCCCTACGTCGGCGACCTCTTCCGCGACGAGCCGCTGATCGACCGGCTCGAGGGGATCGCCGTGCGTCCGTCGACGATCCGTCCCGCCTTCGACGCCGTCATCGCCGCCCTCGCAGCCGAGACCGGGATCGCGTTCCCCGACCCCGACGTCGCGCGGGGCGGCGGCCGCCGCGGCCGGCACTCGGAGAACCTGTCCCTGCTGCTCGCCGAGATGCAGGTGCTCGCGCGCGAGCATCCCGGTGCCTCGTGGTGAGCGCCGTGCTGACCGACCGGCAGCGGATCTGGGACCTCGCGGCCACCGTCGTCGATCCCGAGATCCCCGTGCTGACCATCGAGGACCTCGGCATCCTGCGCGACGTCGAGGTGACGTCCGACGGCGTCACCGTCACGATCACCCCGACCTACTCGGGGTGCCCCGCGATGGACGCCATCCGCGACGACGTGCTCGGCGTGCTCGCGCGGGAGGGCGTCGAGAACGCCGAGGTGCGCACGACCCTCTCCCCCGCGTGGACCACCGACTGGATGAGCGCCGACGGCAGGCGCAAGCTCGAGGAGTACGGCATCGCGCCGCCGACGGGCCGCTCGCACGTGCCGCAGGGCCCGATCCGCCTCACGCTCGCGACCCGCTGCCCGCGCTGCGGCTCGGCCGACACGGTCGAGCTCTCGCGCTTCGGCTCCACGTCGTGCAAGGCGCTCTACGAGTGCCGGTCGTGCCTCGAGCCGTTCGACTACTTCAAGGTGATCTGACATGGCCGCCACCAACCTCGGCTCCCGCCGGCGCGTCACCTTCCACCCCCTCACCGTGCGCGAGGTGCGCCGGCTCACGGCCGACAGCATCGAGGTCACCTTCGCGGTGCCCGACGAGCTGCGGGATGCCTACGACTACGCCCCGGGGCAGTACGTCGCGCTGCGGTCGTCGCTCGCGTCGGGTGACGAGCTGCGGCGCAGCTACTCGATCTGCCAGGCTCCCGTGCCGGGCGAGGTGCGCGTCGCGATCAAGCGCGACGTGGGCGGCGTGTTCTCGACCTGGGCGAACGAACACCTCGCGCCCGGCATGACGATCGACGTGATGAGCCCCCAGGGCACCTTCACGACCGACCTGACGGCCGCCGAGGACAAGCACTTCGCCGCGATCGCCGCGGGATCGGGCATCACGCCGCTCATGGCGCTTCTCCGCACGATCCTCGGCGGCACCGAGCGCGCCCGGTTCAGCCTGGTCTACACGAACCGCACGTCGCTCGACGTGATGTTCCTCGAGGAGCTCGCCGACCTCAAGGACCGCTACCGCGAGCGCCTCGCCCTGCACCACGTGCTGTCGCGCGAGGAGCGCACCTCCGAGCTGCTCTCGGGCCGCATCGACGACGACAAGCTGGACGGCATCCTCGAGTTCCTCGTGCCGCCGGCGGATGTCGACGAATGGTTCCTGTGCGGACCGTTCGACCTCGTCGAGCTGTGCCGCGCGAAGCTCGCCGAGGCCGACGTCGCGCGCGCCGACATCCACTTCGAGCTGTTCACGACCGGACGCCCCGAGCTCGGCTCGGCCGGCGCCGTCGGACGCCCCGTCGAGCCCACCGTGGGGGTCAACGCCGCGACCGTGAAGTTCACCCTCGACGGCCGCACGTCGACCGTCGTCCTGCCGGAGCGTCAGGCGGAGAGCATCCTCAACGCCGCCCTGCGGGTGCGCACCGACGTGCCGTTCGCGTGCGCCGGCGGCGTGTGCGGCACGTGCCGCGCGAAGCTCGTCGACGGCTCGGTGCGGATGACCGAGAATTACGCGCTCGAGCCCGACGAGATCGAGGCCGGGTACGTGCTCACCTGCCAGTCCCATCCGACGAGCGACCACGTGCTCGTCGACTACGACGCCTGACCCACCCCACGACAGGAGCGACGATGCCCCGACTCGACCTCGACGGCGATCTCGCGATCGTCACGCTCGACCGCCCCGACAAGCTCAACTCCCTCGACGAGCAGGCGCTGCGCGAGCTGAGCGACGCCTACGACGCGGCCGAGGCCGCCGGGGTGCGCGCGCTCGTTCTGCGCGGCGAGGGCCGGGCGTTCTGCGCGGGACGCGACATCCAGGGGGTCGACCCGCGCGAGGACGACGTCATGGGCTATCTCGGCGGACTCGTCGAGCCGCTGCTGAAGAAGATGAGCGCCTTCCCCGCGCCGACCTTCGCCGCCGCGCACGGGGCGTGCCTCGGCGTCGGGCTCGGGCTGCTCATCGCGACCGACGTCGTCTACGTCGCCGACGACGCGAAGATCGGCTCCCCGTTCGCGAACCTCGGCGCGACCCTCGACTCCGGCGGACACGCGCTGTTCGTCGAGCGGCTCGGCGCGCACAGGACCCTCGACCTCATCTACACCGCGCGGCTCATGTCGGGCGCCGAGGCGGTCGCGGGCGGCCTCTTCTCCCGGGCCGTCCCGCGGGACGAGCTCGAGGCGCTGACGCTCGACACCGCCCGCACGGTCGCCGCCGGCGCGACGCTCGCCTTCCGCGCGAGCAAGCGGCTCGTCGCCCAGGTGCGCGACGAGCGACTCGGGCTCTGGGCGAGCATGACCCACGAGAACCGGGCGCAGGCGGAGCTCTGCGACACCGACGACTACCGGGAGGGCTTCGCGGCGTTCCAGCAGAAGCGACCGCCGGTGTTCACGGGTCGCGACTGAGGTCGGCGCCCTCCGCCCGGATCGCGCCGGCCGTCGCGAGGGCCGACACCTCGCCCGTCCGCTCGAGCACGTCGGCGAGCAGGAGCGTGCGCGCCGCGACGAGCTCGGCGCGGGGCACCACGGGATCCTCGATCCACCGCAGCATGACGTCGTCCTTGAGCGCGATCCACCCCTCGAGCAGCAGCCGGGCACGCGGCCCCGGGTCACCCGTGCCGGTCGCGGCGAGCAGGTGCGCCATCCCCTGCCATCGGCTCGCCTCGTAGACGGCGCGCGCCTGGGGATCGGCCGCCATGGTGCCCCGCAGAAGCTCGCGCAGCGCCGCGGGGTGCGAGCCGAGCCAGTCGAGGTGCGCGTCGAGCACCGCCCGCACGGTGGCGGCGGGAGCGAGCCCGTCCGGCACGGCGAGAACGTCGCGCAACAGCACCCCGACGTGCGCGATCACCTCGAGGTAGTAGCCGCGCTTCGACCCGAAGTAGTGGAACGGGAGCCCGGCGGCGACCCCGACGCGGGACGCGATGTCGGCGACGCGCACGTCGTCGTAGGGCGAGGTGCCGAAGGCCTCGACGCCCGCGCGGAGCAGCAGCTCGCGGCGATCGAGCGCGGCGGCGGGAACGCGGGCCATGCGTCCATGTTAGGGGTCGATGCGATTGAGTTTGAGTCAAGGTCAATGGCAGAATGGGGGCGGGACGCTCCCCGCCCCGACACCGTCGTCCGAAGGGAAACGCCATGACCCCCGAACCGCTCACCCCCGAGAACACCACGCTCGTGCTCGTCGACTACGCGATCGGCTTCGCGAACGTGCTGCGCTCGCACGACCTCTCGCTGCACCTCAACAACGTGATCGGCTTCGCGAAGACCGCGAAGATCTTCGACACCGGACTCGTCGTCACCAACGGCCTGCCCGACAAGCCCTCGGGGCCGCTCTACCCCGAGCTCGTCGACGTGATCGGCGCCGATCAGCCGGTCGTCGAGCGCGCCGGCAACTTCAACTCCTTCCTCGACCCCGCGTTCGCCGACGCCGTGCGCGCGCAGGGCCGTCCCAAGCTCGCGATCGGCGGCGTCTCGACCGAGGGCTGCGTGCTGCAGACCGTGCTCGGCGGACTGCGCGAGGGCTACGAGGTCTACGTCGTCGCCGACGCGTGCGCGAGCATCTCGCGCGAGACCCACGACACGGCGATCCAGCGGATGGCGATGTCCGGTGCGATCCCCGTGACCTGGTTCTCGCTCGCCGGCGAGTTCCAGGTCGACCACCGTGCGCCGACGGCACCCCAGTATCAGCAGCTCATGGCCGGCCACGTGCCGTCGATGCGGATGGGCGGCCTGTCGTACTTCGCCGCGCAGCACCAGGCCCGGCTCGCCCTGCAGGACGCCTGATCCGTCAGAGCTCTCCGAGGAAGCGGAGCAGCGCCTCGGAGAGCTCGTCGGGCGTCTCCTGCTGCACCCAGTGCCCGCAGCCCGGGATGCCGACCACCCCGCGCAGATCGGGCACCGTCTGCGCCATCCCGGCGATGAGCGGCGCGGCGTAATTGGCGAACGCGTCGTCCTCGCCGTAGACGAAGAACGCGGGGACCCGCACCGGGACGCCGTGCCACGGCGCCAGGAGCCGCCAGCTGCGGTCGATCGCCCGGTACCAGTTGAGCGCCCCCGTGAACCCCGTGCGCTCGAAGGCCTCGACGTAGGGCGCGAAGTCCTCCGCCGAGAGCCACGGCGGGAGGTGACCGGGGTCGGGGAGCTGCCCGAGCCAGCCGCCGCCGGCGGGGATCACCGGGTCCCAGATGCGCTCCGCCGAGCCCGAGCCCTGGAAGTAGATGCCGCGCAGCGCCGAGGCGACGTCGCGCGCGAGCTCGGCATCCGCGACCCCCGGCTGTTGGAAGTAGTTCATGTAGTAGCCGTCGCCGAACTTCGCGCGCATCGCCGCGAGCAGGCTCAGGTCGCCGCGCGGCACGTACGGCACGCTCACCCCCGCGACGCCGCGCACGAGGTCGGGTCGCAGGAGGGCGGTCTGCCAGGCGATCATCGCGCCCCAGTCGTGGCCGACGACCACGGGGGCCGGATCGCCGAGCTCCCCGATCAGCCCGACGACGTCGCCCACGAGATCGAGGGACGTGTAGGCATCCACCCCCTCGGGGGCGTCCGAACCGCCGTAGCCGCGCAGGTCGGGGGCGACCGCGTGATACCCCGCGTCGGCGAGGGCGGCGAGCTGCGCCCGCCACGACCAGCCGAGGTTGAGGAAGCCGTGGAGCAGCAGCACGACGGGGCCCTCCCCCGCCTCGGTGATCCGCAGGCGGATCCCGTTGACGTCGACGTCCCGCGATCTCACGGGCGCACCGCCGACATCCCGGCGAGACGGCCCGAGTACAGCGACGGGCCGAACATCGTGCCCTCGAGTCCCGACCGTCCGTTGAGCGAGCCGCCCGCCATCCCAGCGACCTCGCCCGCGGCGAAGAGGCCGGGGATCGGCTCGGCGGCGACGTCCAGCACGCGGCAGGCGAGGTCGGTGCGCACTCCCCCGAAGTTCTTCTGCGCGAGGGGGAAGAAGCGGATCGCGGCGAAGCCCTCGCGTCCGAGCGGCGCGACGCCGGCGAGCGGGCGTCCGGTGAGCGGATCGGCGTCGAGACCGTCGGCGATCGCGGCATGGAACGCGTCGACGGCGGTCGTGACGCGCGCGACATCGAGACCCATGCGCTCCGCGAGCTGCGCGGCGTCGTCGGCGCGTACGGCGAACGGCGACTCTCGCCAGAACTCCTCCATCGCCTCGGGCACGGGCCCGTGCGGCGTCGCGTAGCGCTCGTTGTCGATCAGGAGCACGTTCGGGATGTCCGCTGCGTCGAAGACGCACCAGGCCGACTGCCCCGGCTGGGCGAGCAGCGCCCGCGTGCCCGAGTGCCCTCCGCGGTGGCGCTCGTCGAAGAACCTGTCGCCCTCGAGGTTGAACCACAGCTCGGTGGAGGTGCCGCGCAGGCCGAGGCCGCGCTCCCCCGTGGGATCGCTCGGGTCGGGGGTGCCGTTCGGGTAGACCCAGATGTGGTCCATCGAGGCGAAGGCCGCGCCGGCCTGCTCGAGCAGCGCGTGCCCGAGCCCGAGCGCCGTCGGCGAGCCGCCGAGCAGCACCCGCGGGACCGCGTCGAGCTGCGGGGCGTGCCGGTGCAGCAGCTCCCGGTTCGCCACGAAGCCCCCGGTCGCGACGACGACCGAGCCGGCGGAGAGCTCGCCCGCCGCCGTGCGCACGCCGACGACGCGTCCGTCCTCGACGCGGAGGCCCGTCGCGGGGGTGCCGAGGCGTAGTGCCACGCCGAGGGCGAGACACCGGTCGCGCAGGGCCTCGACGATGCCGACCCCGAAGTCCGAGGGAAGGTGCCAGCGCGGCACCGAGTTGCCCTCGGGCTGCATCGGGGCGCCCCACGTGACGCCGAGCTCGCGCTCGACCCAGTCGCGCACCTCGACCCTGCTCGCGGCGAGGTACTTCTCGGCCCAGACGAGGTCGGCCGTCGGGCCGCCGAGCGTCCGCCAGTCGTCGAGGGCCCGCTCGACGCTGTCGACGATGCCGAGCGCCTCCTGCTCGGGCGTGCCGACGAGGCAGCACGCCGCTCCGCTCATCGACGACGCGCCGCCGATCCGATCCGCGGCCTCGAGCACGACCACGACGGCCCCCGCGCGCGCCGCCTCGAAGGCGGCGCTCAGACCGGCGACGCCGGAGCCGAGGACGACGACATCCACGCTCTCGGTCATGGTTCTCCTC
>JAEWKY010000236.1 GCA_023457615.1 Actinomycetes bacterium
CGCCCGCACCGCCCGCGCCGCCCGCCAACCCGAAGCCGGAGTTCACGACGTTCTCGCCGAAGAACGGCACCGACGTCAACTGCGCCGACGAGAACGACAGCCGCGACGTCTACTTCAACTGGACGACGCACAACGCCGACCGGGCGTGGATCGGCGTCTCGACGCAGAACGCGCAGCAGGCCCCGTTCGCCGAGGTGCCGGTGAGCGGCTCGTACAAGCTGACCTTCTGGTGCTCGAACGAGAGCGAGATCTACACGGTCACCGCGGTCGGCTCCTACGGCACGGCGCACCACACCGTGACGCTCCACCGATGAGCGCGCGCACGCGACTCCTCGGCCTCGGCGGCCTCGCGCTCGCCCCGCTCGTGCTGCTCACGGCGGGTCCCGCGCAGGCGGCGGAGTGCCTCGAGTACCAGGCGTTCCTGCCCGGGGAGTGGACCGGCTACGGCTACCGCGACCTCTCGTCGCAGACCACGAGCCTCACCGTCTCCGCCGACGAGGAGGGGGCGTTCGAGCTCTCCGTCGATCCGAGCGGCGCCGTCGTCGGCGGGCAGCTCGAGATCGAGGGCGGCGGCATGATGGCCTCCGGCGCGATCGAGGGCTTCTCGGAGGCGCGCTGGCGTGTGCTGGCCGACCTGTGGGGCACCGGCTCCGTCGTGGAGGTGCAGGGCGAATGGACGCTCGCGATGGGCGGCGCGTTCGACGTCTCCGGCGACGACGAGTACGTCGACTGGGGCACCGAGAACACACGCGACCTGTCGGGCACCTTCTCGCCGCTGCAGGTGGATTGCACGATGGCGTGGGGCAGCTTCGACGGCGTCGGGTTCGGCGACGGGATCGCCTGGATCGCCCACCGCGACGGCGGCGCCTCGAGCAGCGCCGAGACGCTGCAGTCGATCGAGAACGTCATCCAGTCGGCGAACGACCTGCTCGCGCAGCCGTACCCCGACATGGACCTGCTCGCGACCGTCACCCAGCGCCTCATCACGGTCAACCAGCTCATCGCGCAGTCCGCCGAGTGCGGCGGGATGCCGGCGGGCTACCGGCCCGGCTCGCCGCTCGCCGGCTTCGCACAGGATCTGCTCGCCGGGGCGCTCGACCGCTATCTGGATGCTGCCGTTCTCGGCGCGTACCCGGTGCGCGAGATCGTCTACGTCACGAGCCTCGGCCTGCAGGCGGGCGCCTTCGAGCAGCCCGCGTGCGGCGGGGATGCCGTCGCCGCGACCGTGCGGGCGACCCTCCTCGGCAAGCTCCACGAGGCGCTGGCCGATCGGATCGGCGCGCTCGAGGAGGGTTCCTCCGACCACCTCGCGGTGCTGTCGGCCGCCTACCAGTACGGCTTCACCGACCTCGTCGGCGGTGCGCGATGATCCGCCGTCTCGCCGTCGCGCTCGTGCTCGCGGCATCCGTCGCGACCCTCACGGGATGCGTCGGCGCGCCGCCGACGACCCTCGAGCGACCCGCGGCGCTCGCCGACCTGCCCGAGGTGACGCTCACCGCACCCGGCGCCGCCTCCGTCGGCGGCAGCCCCGTCTTCGCCTGGGACCCCGTCGACGGCGCCGAGACCTACTCGCTCGCGGTCGCCGACGCGTCGGGACCGATCTGGGGCTGGCAGGGCGACGCGACCGAGGTGCGGTTCGGCGGCTACGACCGCGAGCCGGCTGCGGGTGTCGGGGCGCAGCGCCTCCGCTCGGCCGCGTGGTGGTCGGTCGTCGCCCTCGCCGACGACGGCTCCGTCGTCGCCGTCTCGCGTCAGCGCGCCGTCTCCCCCGACGGCTCGGCGCCGGTGCCGCTGGGGGCCGCTCCGGCATCCTCCGCCCCCGAGGTCCCGAGCTGGTCGCTCGAAAACCCCGGGCTGTGCGCGCTCGTCTCCGACGCGGAGGCCGCCGAGTTCCTCGAGGGCGAGCTCGCCGGTGCGGGCGAGCCCGAGATCGAGGGCGGCGGCCGCACCTACTACTGCCGCTGGGAGCGCGCCGACGACGACCTGCTCGGGCTCTCGGTCAGCATCTCGCCGAACTACTCGCGCGAGCGCTGGGACGAGCTCGTCGGCTACTACGACGGCGACCCGGCCGTCGTGGACGCCGCCGGCATCGGCGACGGATCCCTCGTCGCGGCCGACTGGGGCGGCACCGTCGTGCAGGTCTACGTCGACGAGGCCATCGTGAGCGTGCGGTCGGGCTTCACCTCGGGCGCCGAACCCGCGAGCATCGAGTTGGCGGAGACCGTGATCGACAGATGGAGAGAGAACCGATGAGCGACGACGTGCAGCCGGAGGAGCGCATCCCGTACACCCCGTTCCGACCCGTGTACGAGCAGACCCGGCATCCGATGCCCGCGACCGTGCCGGCCGGGCTCTCGCTCGAGCTCTCCCGCGCGCGGCTGCTGCCGGGCAAGGAGGCGGAGCACGACGCGTGGATGCAGATGCTCACCGACCGCTACGACGAGTGCCTCGACACCCTGCCCGCGGAGCGTGCGGCGTTCGAGGCGATCTTCCGGCACACCGAGGCCGACGGGTCGGTGTGGATGTACCACCTCTCCGTCGTCGGCACCGAGGGCGGCGGGCTCGACACCTCGAACCCCGTGGATGCCGAGCACGAGGCCCGCGCGAAGCAGGTGAAGGAGCGGGGCTGGGAGGACCTCAAGCCCGTGTTCATGCTCGGCCCGCAGCACATCGTGGATGCCATGGCGCACTGGGGACGCACCGGCACGGTCGACTGACGGGTCGGCCGTCGAGGCGCGATAGCGTCGTGGGGGGGGGGGGGGGGGGGG